>JBHENV010000234.1:0-2689 GCA_046261895.1 Candidatus Limnocylindria bacterium | reverse complement strand
GCCTTCGCCGGCGGCGCCTTCCCACGGCTGGCGGAGCTCAAGCTCCGCTGGAGCCTGCTCCTGGTCGCGGCGCTCGGCCTCCGCGTCCTGGCCGCCGTGAGCCACGAGACCCGTATCGGCGCCGACATTCCGGCTGGCTGGTCCTACATGCTGGCCTACGGCCTGATCTTCATCTGGCTGTGGGCAAACTGGCGGGTTCCGGGGATGCAGATCGCATCGGTCGGGATCGGTGCCAACATGCTGGCCGTTCTCCTGAACCAGGGACAGATGCCGATCTGGTCGACCGCCTACTTCTCGGCGGGCTTCACTGAGGCCGAGATCGCCAACGACCCCTTCCACTTCCTCCTGAGGACCGATACGGTCGCCGGCTTCGTCGCCTCCGGCGGGCTGTTCGGCGACGTCATCCCGCTGCCGATCCCCGTTATCCGCGACGTGGTCAGCATCGGCGACGTGCTGCTGGCACTCGGAATCTTCTGGGCAATCGTGTACTCCATGACCAGGGCCGATGCGCCGTCGCGCGGCACGCTGGCCATCGGCTCCAGCCCGGCGACACATCAGTCCGCGGCCGGCACGTTTCAGACGGGCCTCGCCTATGCCAATGCGTCCGCGATCCCGGCGACGCCAAGCGAAGCCCGGACGACCGAAGAGGAGCGGCGCCGCGCGCAATCGCCCTATCTGCGCCTGGTGCGCAATCGGAACTTCTCCCTGCTGTGGGTTGGACAGCTCGTGTCCCTGCTCGGGGACCGCATTCACATCATCGCCCTCGGGGCGTTGGTCGGTGCGCATGGGACGGAGCTCGAGCTGGGCCTGACGTTCGCGGCCACCGCCGTGCCGAGCGTCGTGCTCGGACCGTTGGCCGGAGTGCTGGTGGACCGCTGGGACCGGCGCCGCACGATGGTCGCGTGCGACGTGATCCGGGCGGTGCTCGTGCTGGCGGTGCCGTTCGCGTTCGAGATCCATATCGGCTTCGTGTACCTGGCAGCCTTCTTGATCGCGACGGTGACGCTGCTGTTCCGCCCGGCCAAGACCGCCGTGGTGCCCGCGGTCGTCGACGAGCGCGACCTCGTCTCGGCCAACTCGGCCATGTCGGTGCCCGAGACCGCCGCAGACCTGATCGGTTTCCCGGTGGCCGGCCTGATCGTGACCTCGCTCAGCTCCGTCATCGGTGCCGCCTTCGTGCTGGATGCCGGGACGTACGTCATCTCCGGCGTCCTCATCTGGGCGATGATCCTGCCGCGACAGCTGGAGGAGGTCGTTGCGCCGATCTCGGTTCGCGGCGTCTGGCGCGAGATGCGCGAGGGCTTCGAGTTCCTGTGGGGCGAGGCCGCGCTCCTCTCCAACACGCTCCTCTCGACGCTTGCCCAGGTTGCGGTCGGCGCGGAGATCGTGGTCAGCCTGCTGTACGCCCGTGACGTCGTGGACCGTGGCGCCATGAGCTTCGAGCAGACCTACTCGCTGCTCCTGACGGCAATCGCGGTCGGCAGCGTGCTGGCGGGCATCGGGGTCGGAGCCGTTGGAGATCGGCTGCCCAAGGGTCTCCTGGTGATTGCTGGCTTCATCGGCATGGGCCTGTCGCTGGTCGCAGCCGGGCTGGTCACCAATCCGATTTTGGCCGTCATCGCCTTCTTCTTCACCGGTGCCTTCAACATGGTCTTCATCATCCCCACCGTGACGCTCTTCCAGCAGCGCACGCCACAGCGGCTGATGGGGCGTGTCGTGTCCAGCCGGCAGGCGCTCGTGTTCGGATCGATCGCGGCGTCGATGGGTTTGTCGGGGTGGCTCGCCGGCATCATCGGTTCGGCCATGGTGCTCATCGTGAGTGGGGCCATCTGCGCCCTGGCGGGCTTCATCGGCATCGCGATTCCTGCCATGCGCAACGCCCGTTGAACGGCCGATCTGCTACCCTTCGCGCGCCGTGGGGCTGATTTCGACCTTGCGGTCGCGGGATTCGCGATGTTGATCGCCGGTTCGCCGGGCATGCTGGCCTGGAGTCCACCGAACGCTGGAGACCAGACCGACACATGACGACGAGCCAGAGCCGGGGCCCCGAGCCGTCCCGCAACGAGCCGGGGTATCGCGGGTCCCTCCCAAGCCGCGAGGATCGCCTGGCGCGCCCGTGGATCCTGGTCGTCCTCGGCATCTTCGTCCTGGTCATCGCCCTCTCGATCGCCGGCATCCCGTCCCGCTTCATTCCGGATCCGACCGCTCCGCCACTGCCAACCCTGCCACCAGCATCAGGCTCGCTGGCGCCAGCGGCATCGGTCTCGGTCGAGGCGTCACCGTCGGTCGAGCCTTCTCCGTCGGTCTCGGTTGAGCCTTCGCCATCGGCCTCGGCCGAAGCTTCGCCGAGCGCGAGTTAGCTCTCCCGCGTTGGCTTCGGCCGATACTCCAGCGAACACCTGTCCCGGGCGTCGGATTCGGGCGACCAGGAGCATGGAGGCGCGCGAAATGTCCTTCATGCGCGGCCTGAGACGTCCGACAGGCTGGGAATGGCCGAACCCGGCGTTCAGCCGCAAAAGCGCACGTCCAACTCCGCTACTGAGGCCATGCCGAGTTGTACGCATATCGGACAGATGGCATACTCGGTTCTTCTCTCTGCTAAACCGATGGACGGAGGAGCGCTCGATTGGCCGATCCTCAGCGGTCTGTGCTCATCGTCGACGACGATGCGGAGATCCGGACCCTGCTC
>JBHENV010000233.1:0-3212 GCA_046261895.1 Candidatus Limnocylindria bacterium | reverse complement strand
CGGGTGGTCTCATGGCCTCCGGCGCGCTCTTCATCGGCGCCTTCTGGCAACCCACCCAGGCTGCCGCGCTGCTCCTGCCGTTCGTGATCATGTATGTCGGATTCCACGCGGCGAACCTCTCGACCATCTACGTCCCGGTCGTCATCGGCTGGGCGTTGCTGAATGGTGCCTACCTGGCCTGGTACTTCCTCGCCCGCCGCGATCAGCGGGTCGTCGAGGCCATCCTGGCTGACGCCCACGAGCCACGCCAGTCGGATGCCGCCTGACCGATGTCGCCGCTGGCCTGGCTGGTCGTCGCCGTCGTGGCCGGCGCCCTCGGGTACCTGGTCGGCGGCCGGGCCTGGCAGTCATACCGTTCCCGGGATGCCCGCGACCTGAACGCGGAGCGGTACCTTGCCTGGCGGGGGAGGTCGGTGCGTGGGCAGCCCGCGAGCGTCCGCGAGGGCATGACCGGCGAAGAGCGCCGCCGGATCTACGCGGGGGCAGCGCTCGGCGTCATCGGCGTGCTGGCGCTGATCGCCTTTGTCGTCTCCAGCTGATGCGGGTCGAGCTCCTCTACGCCGATGGTGATCCCGCCGCCATGGCGGCGCGTCAGAACCTGGTCGAGGTGCTGACCGAGGACGCATTCGAGACGCCGATCCAGATGATCTCGGTCGACTCCGATGCGGACGCAGACCTGCTCGAGATGCGCGGCTCGCCAACGATCCGGATCGACGGCGTCGACATCGTTCCCGACTGGAACGGGACGACCGGCCTAAGGCCGCGTGAGTACGGGGACGGGCCGGTCCCGGACAAGCCCACCATCCGACGCGCGGTCGAGCGCGCTCGTGGCTGGAGCCACGGACGGCGCGGCTGATGTTCGCCGCGACGCTGCGCGCCCTCTTCCTCTGGCTCAGCAACCGCCGGTGGATGGCTCGCCTGGCGCTCGGGACGCCACTTCTCCGTCGCATGCCGCTACGCTTCGTCGCCGGAACGACGCTCGACCAGGCTCTCGCGGCAGTGCGGCGCTTGAACGCCATCGGCGCCAGCGCGACGCTCGACGTACTGGGCGAATCGGTTGCCGACCGCGCCGCCGCCGACCGAGCGGCGGCCTCCTATGTCGCGGCCATCGAGCGCATCGCTGCCGGGAAGCTGGACGCCAATGTCAGCATCAAGCTGACCCAGATCGGGCTCGACCTTGGCGTCGAGGAATGCCTGGCCGCGCTGGCGCCGGTCGCCGCTGCGGGCGATCGTTACGGGATCTTCGTTCGTATCGACATGGAGTCATCGGACTACACGGACAGAACCCTGGAGGTCGTGCGCCGGCTGCGCGCCGATGGCCACGATGTCGGGCCGGTCGTCCAGTCCTACCTGCATCGCTCGCCCGACGACGTCGAGCGGCTGGCGGCGGAGCGCGTTCGCACGCGTGTCTGCAAGGGCGCCTATGCGGAGAGCCCTGGGATCGCGTACCAGGAGCGCGAGGCCGTCGGCGATGCGTTCGTGACGCTCTGCGAGGACCTCCTGCGCGCTGACGCGTACCCCGGCGTGGCGACCCACGATCCGGAGATGATCCGGCGCGTCGGCGACTTCGTCCGAGAACGGGCCATCGGGCATGATCGGTTCGAGTTCCAGATGCTGTACGGCGTCCGGCGGGATCTCCAGCGCCAGCTGATCGCGGCCGGCTATCGGCTGCGCGTCTACGTGCCCTACGGGACCGAATGGTACCCGTACTTCATGCGCCGCCTGGCGGAGCGACCGGCCAACGTCCTGTTCGTGCTGCGCAGCGTGTTCGGTGAGCGTTGACCTGAAATGGAGAGTCTCGGCCTCACCTTCGTACTCACTGGCGCCGGGGAGCAAACGGTGTGCGGTGGGCCGAAGGGAGCGGTCTGACGGCGCGGTCAGCGTCTCGGGGGTAGACTGGCCCTTCACACCATGCCCGCTTCAAAACGGCCGAGCACCTCGAGCCTCCGCCGCTATCTCACATCCCGACCGTACATCGCCATCCCCGACATCAGGCGTCGATTCGCACTGGAGCCGGATGCGATGAGCGTCGTCTCGCGTAACGGGACCACGGCATACATCGGTCTGCCCGAGCGCGAGGCAACCAAGCTCCAGGATCTCTGGCAGCGCGACGAGGTCGGCGTCGAGCTCTCGGTCGAGGTCCGCGCTCCGGTCGTGGTCGGCATCTACCCGATGCGCATCGCGCGCTTCGTGATGGACCAGACGAGCAGCGGCCACACCAACGGCAACGGCTATCACCCGCATCACGAGCCGACCCGCGGCCGGATCCTCCATCCCGCGCACGATGGCCTCGGTGAGTCATGAAGGTCGGCGCAGTCATCAGCGATCTGATGCTCTACAGCCGAATCCACGCCGCGGCCATGGCCGTCGGCGCGGCGGTGGCTCGGGTCGACTCCCCGTCCGATCTCCCTGAAGGTCTCGACCTAATCCTGGTCGACTGGTCTGCTCGAGAGGCGGACTGGACCGATTCGCTTGCGCCGTGGCGCGACCGGGCCGCAACCAACATCATCGTATTCGGCCAGCACACCGACCTCGAATCCCATGTCGCCGCCCGGGCAGCCGGCCTCGGCCCGATGTGGGCACGCTCCAAGCTGATCATCGAGCTCGGGAATCTGCTGTCGACACCGCCGTCCTCCGTCGTCGTCACCTGAGTCCGGCGGCCCGAGCATCAGCGAGGTTTCGGCTTGCCCGCTTGACGGTCGGTGGAAGGCCACCGATGCTACGGTCCGTTTGACGGGGGGCCTCGACGCACGGCCGAACTTCTGGCCGCCGCGACCGTGCCGAGCCACTGGCGGAACCGACCCGTAGCGGATTTGTGGTGTTCCGGCCGGCGCCGAGCACCGAGGAGCGAAGGGTGGGCGCTAATCGGCGGCAACGACACGCTGGGCGTCCAGAGCCAGCCGCACGAGGCAAGCTGGATTCGACGCCACCAGGACCCGTTCTGCGGCCAGTCATCGCCGATGAAGCCGAGGCGGCGCCCAACGTGGGCCGCGACCCCAGAACCCTTGTCATCGTGGCCTTGCTCATCCTGCTCGCGGCCGCAACGGTGGCCATCATCGCCATGACGCTCCTGTCGGACGAGCCCGATGCTCGGGCGTCCCGACCGGCGGGCGGAGGGCTCGGGTCGGCGCTGGTCCTTCCGACGATGGCCCCGTCAGCGGCGATCTCTTCCGCTCCCTCTCCCTCAGCGAGCCCATCTTCCAGTCAGACTC
>JBHENV010000232.1:0-4200 GCA_046261895.1 Candidatus Limnocylindria bacterium | reverse complement strand
GCCCAGAGGAGGTCGCGAGAGCCATCGGCGCGGTAGAGTCGCTGCATGCCCCACGCCTCGGGGCGTCGAAAGCAGTAGGAGTAGACCTCCTCGAGGACCGCCTCGCGCGGCATGTCGTCGGTGTCGTGCTTGTGGGGCGGCCACGAGCTCCAGTTGCCCGACGGCGTGTAGACCTCGACCACCTCGAGCCGATCGGCCGGGAAGTCGGGCGAGATGATGTGGTTGATCTGGCGCGTCGCGTTGCCGGCGCCGCGAATCTCCACGCGAATGTCCGCCGGACCGATACGTACGGGCGCGGCCGCCGTGGCACGACCCGACGCCGGG
This sequence comes from Candidatus Limnocylindria bacterium, assembly GCA_046261895.1. GTDB lineage: Bacteria > Chloroflexota > Limnocylindria > QHBO01 > QHBO01 > JACDBZ01. The sequence goes on along the minus strand of JBHENV010000232.1, from coordinate 3,876 downwards.
GCATTCGTGACCCCAACCGTTACCGATTGGCCCGCGGGGGTCACCGTCGCAGCAACTCCCGGTGGAAGGTAGGCCGCCCACGGCAGCCCGTCCCAGACCGATCCGCGCCCCGGCAGTGCCAGGTCCCCCACCCGCGCTCCTCCACCGGCCAGGATGACGACCGCGGTTTCCACGGCGGGCCCGCCGACCTCGAGCGGCCCCGAGATCTCGTGCACGGCGAATGATAGGTAGGTCCAGCCGGCGCGCTCGGGCGTCACCGGCTCGCCCGGCGGCAGCCGAAGATCGGTCACGCCAGGAGCGCCTCGCCGACGAGGTGCAGCAGCTCGTGATAGGAGCCGATAAAGGCGCGCAGCGTCTTGACCGATAGGCCCCATCCATCGAAGTCGTCGAGGCTGAGGCCGTCCGGTTCGTACGCGCGCACGAAGTCAGGCAGCGCGCGGAGCTCGGCGAGGTGCGCCTGGTCGATCGGCTCATGGATCCGTGAGCGGACGTCGACCGACGACGCGTTGAACCGCTTCTGCCACGACGATGGCATGGTGATGACGACGTCGCCGCCGATCAGCTCCGACCAGTGCAACTGGTGGCGCATGGCGGCAGCCAGCAGGCGCGCGCGGAAGCCACGGGAAGGCCACTCGGCGTAGGCGCGCTTGAAGACCGCGACGCCCGACCATGGCAGCGCCGAGGGATGGACCGAGAGACCGTCACGGTCGACCACCTCCCGCAGCCAGTCCTCGAGACGGCCCATCATGATCGTGATGACCGGGCCCATCTGGTTCGTAGGGAGGCCCTCGGCGTCGCGTCGCGCCAGGCCGCGCTCGACGGCCTCGGCCGCGGATAGGGCCTGCGCCACGCTGAACGAGACGGTGGCATTCACGCTGATGCCGCGATAGGTGGCCTCCTCCATGGCGGCGATACCGGCCGCGGTGGTCGGGAACTTGACGATCACGTTGGGGGCGAGCCCGTCGAACCCGAAGGCCTGGGTGACCATGGCGGGGGCGTCGCGATAGAGGGTCGGATCGGTCTGGATGGAGAGGCGCCCGGCCCGGCCGCCGGAGGCCTCGAAGGCCGGAAGCAGCAGTGGCGCCGCCCGGACGCTCATCTCGGCCACGATCCCCCACGCCAGCTCACGCTCGGACCAGGTCGGCTCGGCGCGCGCGAGCTCACGGACGCGACCGGCCCAACGCTCAGGATCGTGCTTCCAGTTGTCGACCACGATCGTGGGATTGGCGGTCGCGCCGACGGCGCCGAAGGCGACCGCGTACTCGAGCTCGTCGATGGCGCAGCTGTCGTTCCAGACGTCGGTCGGCGTCTCGGACACGGTGCGGGCGAGGGGGCTGGCGGTCAGCGTCTTCATCGGTCCATCAGCATGACAGCGGCGCGAGTTGGGGTGCTAGCATCCCGAATGTAATCGTTTGCATGGTACCGGCTTGACGCCAATGGGTACAGCCGCGCGGCGGCTCACCGGGGCGCAGATCGTCGCCGAATACTTGGTCCGGGCAGGGGTCACGCACGCCGCCGGCATTCCCGGCCATGGCGTCTGGACGCTGACCGATGCGCTCGTCGATCGGCCCGAGATCCGCACCGTGCAGGTGATGCACGAGCAGGCGGCCGTGCATCTTGCCGATGGCTACTACCGAGCCTCCGGGCGGCCGATGCTCGCCTTCACCTCGATCGGGCCGGGGGCCACGAACACGGTGATCGGCATGGCGACCGCCTACGTGGATTCCACGGCCGTGGCGCTCTTCACCGGCTCGACGCATACCTACATGCGGGGCCATGGCGTCCTCCAGGAGCTCGAGCGTCGGCACCACGCCGATAACCCGCGCATCTTCGAGCCGATCGTCAAGGAGTGGTGGCAGCCGTCGCGCGTCGAGGATCTGCCCTTCGTGCTCCACCGCGCCTGGAATTCCATGACCACCGGTCGCCCCGGACCGATCCTGATGGACGTGCCGATGGACGTCCAGGCCGCCGCCGCCGAGGTGCGCATGCCGGAACCGGAGACCCGGGAGGCGCGCGGACGTCCCCGCCCGGACGCGACCATGGTCGAGCGGGCGGCGGCGTTGCTGGCAGGCGCGAAGCGACCGGTGATCGTTGCCGGCGGCGGGGTCATCTCCGCCGACGCGACGGTTGAGCTGCGGACGCTGGCCGAACGCCTTGGGGCGCCGGTGGTGACGACCTGGAACGGGAAGGGGGCCATCGACGAGACGCACCCGCTGGCCGGCCAGACGATCGGCGACACCGGCTCGACGATCGGCAACGCGTTGAGCGCCTCCGCCGACGTGATCCTGAGCGTCGGCTGCCGCTTCGTCGACTGGTCGACCTCCTCGTGGCGGGCCGGGGTGACCTTCGCGATCCCGCCCACACAGCTGATCCAGCTCGAGATCGACGAGCGCGAGATCGGCAAGAACTACCCGGTCACCGTGCCGCTCCTCGGCGACGCCCGCGCCGGCCTGGCCGACCTGGTCGCCGCGCTGGGCGACGGCGAGGCGGCCACCGCCCACGGAGAGGAGATCGCCTCGCTGCGAACCGCATGGCAGGAGCAGGTCGAGGTTCGCTCCGGCTCCGACGCCACTCCCGTGACCATGGCGCGTGCCGTGCGCGAGATCCAGGCGGCCACGCGCGAGGACGCCATCGTGGTGACCGGCGCCGGCCTGCCGCAGGGCATGGTCAAGCAACGCTGGGTGACCCGAGGGCCGCGCACTCACATCACATCGGGCGGCTTCTCGACCATGGGCTTCACCCTGCCGGCGGCCATCGGCGCCCAGTTGGCGAGACCGGATGCGCAGGTGCTGGCCGTCTGCGGCGACGGCGATTTCCTGCAGTCCATGCAGGAGCTGCAGGCGGCGGCGCTGGCGGGGACGCCGGTGTGCACCGTGGTCCTGGACAACAGCGGCTGGATCAGCATCAAGGGCGGGCAGCAGGCGCATCTCGGCCGCACCGCGATCACCGACTTCATGCGGAACGGCAGGCCGTATTCGCCCGACTTTGCCGCCATCGCCCGAGCGTTCGAGATTCATGCCGAGTGCGCGGATGACCCCGTCGAGGTGCGGCCGGCCGTCGAGCGGGCTCTCGCCTCGGGTGGCCCGTCACTGGTGCACGTCAAGGTCGACCGCGATCTGGCGGTCGCCGGCCCCGACAAGACCGGCTGGTGGGACGTGCCGGTGCCCGAGGGACGGCCGGCCTTCGACGAGCAGATGGCGGGACGCGCGGAGGAGCAGCACGGGTGAGCCTGACCGATGCGCCCATCGGTGCGGTGCCGATCGTGTGGAACAACGCCGACCTGTTCGACCTGGCGCCGGAAACGGCCGCTGCCACCGTCATGGACGAGATTTCGCGCCTTGGCTACGCCGGGACGCAGTTCGGCCGTGGCTTTCCCGAGGGTAGCGAGCTTCGAGGCGCGTTGGCCGAACGCGGGCTGCGATTCGCGGAGCTCTACTCGGCCCTGGACGCCGGCCCCGATGGGCTGGCCCCAGGAGCGCCCGACGCCGCTCACCGGGATCTTCGACGGCTGGTTGACGCCGGCGGCGAGGTGCTCGTGGTGGCGGTCCACGGCGGCGCGGAGCGCGAGTCATGGAGCGGACGCGTGGCCGGCGGGGCGCCGCACTGGCCGGCCGCCGCGTTCCAGGCGCTTGCCGACCTGCTCGCGACCCTGGTGGCCGCCGCTCCCGACGGAGTGCGGGTCGCCTTTCATCCGCACACCGCAACCTGGGTCGAGTCCCCCGACGAGGTCGAAGCGCTCGCATCCCGCCTGCCGGACACCGGTGCGGGGCTGTGCCTCGATGTCGGCCACTTCGTGGTCGGCGGCGGCGAGCCGGTCCATGCCATCGGCCGCTACGGTGCGCTGGTGACGCACCTGCATCTCAAGGACGTGGACCC
>JBHENV010000231.1:0-5890 GCA_046261895.1 Candidatus Limnocylindria bacterium | reverse complement strand
CCGTTGTGTCCACTGCCGTCACGACGTGCCGTCGGACGCCCCGGGCACCCAGCACCGTAATCATTGCCCTGCATGCCTCTGGTCTCGTCACGTCGACGATCGGCCCGGCGACCGGGCCATGCTCGACGAGTGTGGATCCGGCATGGAGCCGATCGCCATCACGGTTCGGGGCAAGGGCGAGTGGGTGCAGCGCATCCGTGCGCCATCGGTCCCCGACTCTACGCGTCGGCTTGGCCAGGCGTCAACCCTTGCAGGTACCGGGTAGTGCATCAGTTTTCAGGTCGGCACGCCTCAATCAGGAGGAACAGCGGAATCCTCAGACGGCGCTCGTATTCGCCTGCATCTTCGTCGAACAGTTCGCGGACCGGCGGGCACTCGCTAAGCCGCGTGAACCTCAAGCCCGCGTCGTGTACTGCATCGAGATGCTGCTCGACCGTGCGGTGATATTTCAGCACCCGCGCCCCGAGGAAAGCGACGTCGCGCTGACCGGGAACGAAGTAGTTGTCGACCGTCCAACTGCCTCGCTTTGCGTCTGGTTCCCTAGCTTCGAAGCTCGTGATCACGGGGTGCTCGTGTGAGTACACGACGCGCCCGCCAGGTCGGACCGCGTCCGCCGCACGACGCAAAACGGCCGTCAAGTCGGCAACGTAGTGGAGGGCGCGCAGCGACACGACGAGATCGAAACCAGCGCTCGGCGCCTCATACCTCGTGAGATCGTCGTGGATCACACTTGCTCGCGAGCGGTCGAGACGACCGGCGGCTCTCATGACCATTCGTCGGGACGCATCGACGCCAACGTACCGGGCGACGTCCCGCGCAAGAAGCCGCTCGCCGAGCGCACCGTCGCCGCATCCGAGATCGAGTATGGCCAGACCTGCCACGTCGCCTAAGGTGGCCCAGAAGGCAGGCATCTCCATCGTGACGACGGGTGAGTCCGACGGCCTGCGGCGAGGGGCTACGTAACGCTCGAATACCGCCTCATCATCGTAGAACTCCGAACCGGGAAGCGGTTCTCGATCGTGACGACTCACCGCGCCATTCTGCGCCCTTCCCCAGAATGGCCTTGGCTCGCTGATTCGGATCGCGGGGAGCTTCACGCGCTTCACCCCTCAAGCATGACCGCGAGCCTCCGTTCGCGTCATCAACGGCAACCCGGACCCGGCGCACATCTCGACCAGCTACGTCGAGCGCCACAATCTCAGCATGTGATTGGGTATGCGCCGCTTCACGCGGCTCACCAACGCCTTCTCAAAGAAGGTCGAGAGTCACGCGGCGGTGATCAGCCTGAACATGATGTGGATCAACTTCGGTCGCCCGCACAAGAGCCTTGCTGACCCGTATCCCCGGACTCCCCCGATGGCGGCAGGCGTGGCGCATCACATATGGCCGTGCGAGGAGATCGCGGCGCTACTGGACTGAACAGCTACCCGCTAGCCCCGGTGTATCCGCCGGTTTTGCCGATGAAGAACGCCTTGCTGCGGTCCACCTCGCCAGGCGAACCGGAATCGTCGTGAGTCTCGTGAAATGCCTCGGCACACCCGGAACATGCATAGCCGTTCGCGAATTGGACTCGGCTCGCGAAGTACCGAGAGCCCGGCTCGAGATTATGGTCGCAGCCGAGACATGTCGCGCGGTCGTTCATGCGAGCCATTGTGACAGGGAGTCAGACTGATGCACTACCAGGAGCCGTCCCCGCTAGCGATGCTTGCGGCGGCGTCCGGCGGGCGTCGGCTTCGCGCGCTCTCGCTCGGGGCGGCGGGGCGGCGGCACGTATCGTCGCCGACGAATCTCGTCGTTGGCCGCGGCGATTCGGGGCGGGAATCGAACGAAGATCGCGTGCGCCGCCAGTCCCATCCCGGTCAGCACGATGACCAGCTGCAGGACGAGTGGCACGCCGATCACGACGAGGAGCGGGATGACGCCCCAGGTCACGATGATCGGCCAGAAGACCCACTCATGGAGCGCGAGCAGCTCCGGGTAGCGACGGTATCGGCGCTGCGCCAGGTTGTAGACGACGATGGCGCCGATGGCGATGATCAGGCCGGCCAGCCACATCAGCGTGAACAGGTCCGGATATGTGGCAGGCGTGAAGGGATCGGTCAGGACGTTCATCGGCCGCGGAGTCTAGCACGCGGCCGGCCGGCCGGCTCCGAGCGGCCGGCGATCTATAATCGACAGCCCCGAAGGCCCCGGCCACCCACCACGAGGACGTCGATTGCGCGCCCTGCTCTCCGTCAGTGATCGAGAAGGCATCGTCGAGCTCGCCAGAGGACTCACCGATGCCGGGGTCGAGTGCTTCGCCACCGATGGCACCCACGCGCATCTCACCAAGGCAGGCATCAAGGGCATCCGGCCCGTCGCCGACCTAACGGAGACGAACGAGATCCTCGGGGGCCGGGTCAAGACACTGCACCCCAAGATCTTCGCCGGCCTGCTGGCGCGCCGTGACCAGCCGGCTCACCTGGCGCAGCTGGCCGAGCACGGGATCGAGCAGATCGACATCGTGGCCGTCAACCTCTATCCGTTTGCGCAGACCGAGCGTCAGCCGAACACGACCCTCGACCAGGCGCTCGAGCAGATCGACATCGGGGGCGTGGCGCTCCTGCGCGCGGCCGCGAAGAACTTCCCCGGCGTGGCCGCCGTGTCCAATCCGACGCAGTACGCATCGGTCCTTCGCGACGTGAAGACGCAGGGCAGCATCAGCCCGGAGACCCGCCAGAAGCTGGCAGGCGAGGCCTTCGCCGTGACGGCCGCGTACGACGCCCAGGTGGCGAGCTACCTCAACGTCGCCACCGGCACCGTCTTTCCAAGCCGCCTGACCATGGTGGTCGAGAAGAAGGCCGATCTTCGCTACGGCGAGAACCCGCACCAGCTCGGCGCCTTCTACACCGACCCGGCGCATGCCGGCGGCAGCATCTCCAGCGCCCACCAGATCGCCGGCAAGGATTTGAGCTTCAACAACCTGCTCGATCTCGATGCGGCATGGGGCATCGCCTCCGATTTCAAGACACCGGCGATCGCGATCGTCAAGCATGGCAATCCCTGCGGCCTCGCCTCGGTGGTCGACCTTGCGGAGGCCTTCCGCCTGGCCCTGGAGGGTGACAGCGTGAGCGCCTACGGGGGCGTGATCGGTGCCAACCGGATCATCGACGAGTCGGCGGCGCGCGCCATCCGCCCCGGATTCTTCGAGGCGATCGTGGCTCCCGGCTACACGCCGGAGGCGCTCGAGATCCTGCGCACCAAGCGCGGCTTCGAGATCGTCGAGGTCCCACCGGTGGCCAACGATGCGGATGAGCTGGGAATCGGCAAGTTCGACTTCAAGCGCATCGGCGGCGGTGTCCTGGTCCAGACCTTCGACAACCTGGAGGAGGATCGCGACAAGCTCCAGCCCGTCACGCAGCGGCGCCCCACCCTCGAGGAGCTGACCGATCTTCTCTTTGCCTGGCGCGCGGTTCGGCACGTGAAGTCGAACGCCGTGGTGCTCGCCAAGAAGCACGCCATGGTGGGCATGGGGGCCGGACAGCCATCGCGCGTCGTGTCCGTCGAGGTCGCGCTGCGCAAGGCCGGCGAGCGAGCGCCGCTCTCGGTGATGGCCTCGGACGCCTACTTCCCCTTCCCCGATGGAATCCAGATCGCGGCACAGGCCGGCGTGACGGCGATCATCCAGCCCGGTGGGAGCATCCGCGACGAGATGGCGATCGAAGTCGCGGATCGGCATCACATGGCGATGGTCTTCACCGGGCGCCGCCACTTCAAGCATTGACCGCGAGCCGATGACGCCCCGATCGCCCGTCGACAAGATCATCATCGCCGAGGCGATCCGGGCGACCGAATCGGGAGCCATCGCCGCCGCCCGCCTCATGGGTCGCGGGGATCGGGAAGGCGCCGACCAGGCGGCCGTGACCGCCATGCGCAAGGCGATGGACGACGCCGACATCAGCGGCACGATCGTCATCGGCGAGGGCGAGCGGGACCAGGCGCCGATGCTGTACATCGGCGAGCAGGTCGGCAACGCGGACGCCGCCGTCTCGATCGACATCGCGGTCGATCCGCTCGAGGGCACGAACCTGGTGGCGACGGGCGAACCCAACGCGACCGCCGTGCTGGCCGCCTCCGAGCCGGGTGGCCTGATGCACGCTCCCGACACCTACCTCGAGAAGCTGATCGTGGGGCCGATGGTCGCCGGCCACGTCGATATCAACGACCCGGTTGCCACGACGCTTGCGACGATCGCCGAACGATTGGGACGCAACGTGTGGGATATCACCGTCGTGATCCTCCAGCGGCCGCGCCACCAGCAGCTGATCGCCGACGTCCGGGCCGCCGGCGCACGCATCAAGCTGATCGGTGACGGTGATTTGACCGCCGCCATCAGCGTCGCGGTCTCGGGCACCGGCGTGCACGCCGTGATGGGGATCGGAGGGGCTCCGGAGGGCGTGCTCGCGGCGGCCGCGCTCAAGTGCCTGGGCGGCGAGATCCAGGCGCGGTTCCGTTGGCGCTCCGACGACGAGCGGGAGCGGGCGCGTGACATGGGCGTCGACGTCGACGACACCGAGCGGGTCTACTTCACCGACGATCTCGCATCGGGCAAGAACGTGGTCTTCTGCGCCACCGGCGTCACAGATGGCGAGCTCCTGCGGGGCGTGCGCTTCTTCGGAGGTGGCGCGCGCACCCACTCGCTGATGATGAGCTGCGCCGCCGGCCTGGTCCGCTTCATCGACACGGTTCACATGTGGGACCCGGGCAATCCGCCAAAGGTGCGCCTCTAAGCCCGTGTTGACATTATTGGTAGGAATGCCTACGCTCTCGGTATGAAAGCGGTCGTCTCTGAAAAGGGTCAGGTCACCATCCCGAAGGTGGTTCGCGCGAAACTCGGGATCCGGCCCGGCACGGTCATCGAGTTCGAGGCAGACCGCGGTCGGCTCGTTGGCCGCAAAGCGGATACGCGAGACGCCTTCGACGAGCTCTATGGATCGCTCACGATGGCCGAGCCGGTCGATGAGTACATCGAGCGCATCCGCGGTCGGTGATCACGGCGGTCGACTCGAACGTCATCCTGGACCTGCTCACCGGCAGCCGTGAGCATGGCGCTCGCTCAGCCGCCGCACTGCGTCACGCCGCCACCGACGGAGCAATCGTTGCATCGACGGCAGTGTGGGCGGAGGTTGTCGGGGCCCACGACGATCCACAAGTGGCCACCGAACGGCTGGACCGCCTGGCCATCAGCCTGGTTCCAGATGATCGCGACGTGGCGATCGCGGCGGGCCCGGTCTATCGCGCATACCGCTTGGCTGGAGGCACGCGGCGGCGAATCCTGCCCTGCTTCCTCATCGGCGCCCACGCGCTCGTCCATGCCGATCGGCTCCTGACCCGCGACCGCGGCTTCTACCGCTCCTCGTTCAGGCGGCTGGCGATTCTCGAGCCCTGACCCGCGCCCCACTGCTTCGTCGCGAGTCACGGCCAGGGCGCGATCACCTCGAGGTCGTACGCCACCAGGGCGCGATCAGAGACTCCGAGAAGGCGCGTGCCGGATCGGCTGGTGGTCAGCAATGAGCCAGAGCCAGGCCTGGGTGTCGAGCAGGATCCTCAGCGCTCGAGCTCCGCGAGGACGTCGTCCGGCAGCGGATCGTCGAAGTCCGGGGCAATCCAGACCTTGCCACGGTCGAAGCCCATCTCGCGCTGCTCCGGAATGTAGCTGCGCGCATTGAAAAACGTCCGCCGCTGGCGGACGTTCTCATCATGCATCAGGTGGCTCGGAACTGTTACGGGCTCTTTAGCAATGAGTCCACCCCTTGCGGGGCCACCCTGTTATTCCCTGATGCGTCAGATAGGGTATCACACCGGCTGGGCCGTCAAACTGGTGCACTACCCTCGCGCCGGTCCTATTGCC
>JBHENV010000230.1:0-3246 GCA_046261895.1 Candidatus Limnocylindria bacterium | reverse complement strand
GCACTCGATGTTCCATATGAGGCGGCCGGGATGGGCATTCTTGCCGGTGACCTCGTCGTGCGGCCCGATGGTGACCCAGCCGCTGCCGATCTGCCATCCGGTGTAGCCACCGTCGGCCATCGCCGGCTCTCCGAGGAGCTTCGAGTAGTAATCCACCAGGCGCTGCGGATCCTCAGAGCCGATCAGGATGCTGTTGAAGTTCATGCCGTCTCCTTGCTGAAGTCCCCATTTGGTGTCAATGGTATGACGGGTCACAAGGGCGAACCTCATCGGTGTCGCGGGCTCAGGAGCTGAGCACCACCTTCATGCATTGTGCCCCGGAGCCGTCATGCGATGAGTTTGGTGCCCTCGGGCGGTCCCAATGTCGAGATCCGCACGCGCGGACATGCAGCGGATGGAGCGTTCGATGCCTGACGTGGACTGGCTGGCCGTCACGGTCGCCGCGGTCATCCTGTTCGTGCTGAGCACCGTCTACTACATCGTCTTCACCGACCGGCTCAAGGAGCTGAGCCCCGCGTACGCCGACGCCGCCGGAACGCCACCGCCCTGGAAGATGATCGTCGAGATCGCCCGCAGCTTGGTGGTCGGCGCCGTCGTCGCGGGGCTGGCCGGGCTGACCGGGGTCGCGGACCTCGGTGGCGCCGTCCAGCTCGGGCTGGCCCTCTGGCTTGCCTTCCCGGTCGTGCTGCTCATCGGGTCGATCGTCTGGGAGAAGGTGCCGCCGACGCTTGCCCTCATCCACATGGGCGACTGGCTCATGAAGCTGCTCGTGATCAGCGTCATCGTCACCCTCTGGACCTGACGGGGCTCCGCGGCGGGACCCATCGATGCACACGGATTGGGCTCTGTCCACGGACAACGACGTCCACCCACACGAGGTCGGCATACTCAGCAACCATGAGGAGGCGCACGGTGGACTTCAAGCTCGAGCTGGTGGTGCTCCCCGTCTCGGACGTGGATCGCGCCCGGGACTTCTACGTCGACAGGATGGGATTCACGCTCGACGTCGACCACGAGGCCGGCGAGCAGTTCCGGGTCGTTCAGTTGACCCCTCCCGGCTCGGCGTGCTCGATCACCATCGGCACCGGGGTGACCCAGGTCGCGCCTGGCACGTACCAGGGCCTGCACCTGGTCGTCACCGACATCGAGGCGGCGCGAGCCCTCCTGGTCGAGCACGGCGTCGAGGTCAGCGAGCCGTTCCACTTCGGAGCGGACGGGCAGACGCCCGGGGTCCACCCTGAGCGCAGCGACTATGGGACCTTCATGTCCCTCAGCGATCCGGACGGCAACGGCTGGCTGATCCAGGAAGTGAATTACCACGCGCGGTGACGCTTCGGCAACGCGCGTTTGTCTGACCATTGGAGGTGACATGGAGGCCAGGGTAGTGCTCCCCGAGGCAGCGGGCAGCGTCAAGCTCAACGACGTGGTGTTCCGCTATGGCGTGGGATCGGACGAAACCGAGGGCCGACTCTCGATGCTCGAGGTCACGATCCCGCCGCGGACGCTGATCAAGCCGCACACCCACAGCCGCGAGGACGAGTTCTCATTCGTGCTGGCGGGACCGATCGGTGTGCGAGCCGGTGATGAGACGACCGAGGAGGTCCCGGCCGGTAGCTGGCTGATCAAGCCTCGCTCGGTGCCGCATGCGATGTGGAACGTCTCGGGGAGTCCCGCGCGCGTGCTCGAGGTGGTGATTCCCGGCGGCCTGGAGCGCTACTTCGAGGAGATCGCCCCGATCCTGCGCGAGCACGGGCCGGAATGGACGAAGCGCTACAGCGCGGCCGCTGAGGCGTACGGCCTCGAGATACTGGACGACTGGTCGGATGAGCTGAAGGCGAAGTACGGCATCACGCTCTGAAACGCGTGGTCGAGCGTGGCCTGGCTGAGCGTGGTGGAGCCTCAGGGCTCGGGTTCCTCCTTGAAGACCACCTCCCGCTTCTGGCGAATGCCCGGCAGGACGGCGATGACGATGGCGGCGACAGCCAGCACGAGCAGCACCGCCGAGATCGGCCGGCTGACGAAGATCGAGAGGTCGCCGCGCGAGATGATCAGGGCGCGCCGCAGGTGGTCCTCGAGCAGCGGCCCGAGGACAAAGCCCAGCAGCAGCGGAGCGGGCTCGCACCCCAGCTTGGTGAGCCCGTAGCCGAGGATGCCGAAGAACGCGATCGCAAAGACGTGCCATGCATTCAGGCCGAGGGAGAACGTCCCGATCGACGCGAAGGCGATGATCGCCGGGAAGAGAATCTTGTACGGGATCGTCAGCATCTTCACCCAGATCCCGATGAGCGGCAGGTTGAGCATCACCAGGAACAGGTTGCCGATCCACATCGAGACGATGAGGCCCCAGAAGAGGGCGGGCTCGTCGTTGATGACGTTCGGGCCCGGGGTGATGCCGTGAATGATGAAGGCGCCGATCATCAGCGCCATCACCGGGTGCGCCGGCAGCCCAAGGGTCAGGAGCGGGATGAACGAGGTCTGCGCCGCTGCGTTGTTGGCCGATTCCGGTCCAGCCACGCCCTCGATGGCACCGCGGCCGAATTCTTCCTTGCGCTTGGAGAGCCGCTTCTCGATGGAGTAGGAGCCGAACGAGGCCAGGACATGTCCGGCGCCGGGCAGGATGCCCAGCGCCGACCCGAGCACCGTGCCACGCGCGATCGGACCCACGATGCGCCAGAAGTCCTCACGCGTGGGCCACAGGTTCGCGATCGTGTTCGTGACCAGCTTGCGGGTCTTCTCGTCCTCGAGGTTCCGCAGGATCTCGGCGACGCCGAACATGCCGACGGCCACCGACACGAAGTTGATGCCCTCGAACAGCTCCCGGACGCCGAACGTGAACCGCGGCGTGCCGGTGTAGAGGTCCTGGCCAATGGTGCCAAACAGCAGCCCGAGCACGATCATCGCCAGCGCCTTCACGGTCGAGCCGCGCGCCAGTGCGATCGATGCGATCAGGCCGAGCACGACCAGCGAAAAGAACTCCGGAGAGCCGAAGGTCAGGGCCACGCCCGCGAGGGGCGGCGCGAACAGGACCAGGACGATGGTCGCGACGCTGCCGGCGATGAACGACCCGATGGCGGCCGTCGCAAGCGCCGCCCCGGCCCGCCCGTTCTTCGCCATCTCGTGGCCGTCGATGGCCGTGACGGCGGCCGACGTTTCGCCGGGCAGGTTGATCAGGATCGCGGTCGTCGATCCGCCGTACTGCGCGCCGTAGTAGATGCCCGCCAGCATGATCAGCGCGGACACCGGCTC
>JBHENV010000229.1:0-3050 GCA_046261895.1 Candidatus Limnocylindria bacterium | reverse complement strand
CCGTTGTGTCCACTGCCGTCACGACGTGCCGTCGGACGCCCCGGGCACCCAGCACCGTAATCATTGCCCTGCATGCCTCTGGTCTCGTCACGTCGACGATCGGCCCGGCGACCGGGCCATGCTCGACGAGTGTGGATCCGGTATGGAGCCGATCGCCATCACGGTTCGGGGCAAGGGCGAGTGGGTGCTCATCCACCGATGCACGGGCTGCGGCGTGCTCCACGCCAACCGCAGCGCGGCGGACGACTCGCCGCTCCTGCTCGTGCGGCTGGCGGTGAAGCCGTTGGCCCTGCCGCCCTTCCCGCTGGATCGGTTGTCGCTCGTGTAGAAGGCCGGCCCTTGCGGGCCGGCCTGCTGGAGCTGCATCGAGAGCGTCGAGGCGTCCTCAGTTCAGTCGCGTGATTCGAACCTCGTCCACGGGCGTGTACGGATCGTTGGCCTCGAGGTAGGCCTCGAGCGCCACGAGATCATCGGCGCCGGTGGTCTCATCGGTCCCCAGCCTGAAGGCCGGGAAGTCGTCGCCGCCGGTTCCGAGGAAGTTGTTCATCGTGACGCGGTACGTTGCCGCCGGATCCAGCGTGACGCCATCGAGCTTGATGGTTGCCGGATCAATTCGGTTTCCCGCCGCCACGGCGGAGGCGTCCCACGTGTACGTGAAGCCGTCGGATACCTGCAGGATCAGCGTCCGGGTCCCGCCCGCGGACGTCACGAACTGCTGCTCGAGGATCGTCTCGATCTGGGCCCCCGTGAACGTCTTGGTCGTGACGATGTTGCTGAATGGCTGGACGCTGAAGGCCTCGCCGTGGGTGATGACGCCCGCGTCGAGATTGGCCCGAATGCCGCCGGGATTCATGAACGCGATCTGCGCGCCCGCGCCCGACGACGACGCCAGCTGCGCATCCGCGATGAGGCGCCCGAGCGTGGACTCGCGGCCGCTCGTCAGGACCGCCCGGTCCATGGCCGCCGTCGTGGTACCGACGGGGACTGCCGCGATCGGCGCCGCAAACACGTTGTACTCGGCGACCAGATCGGTCAGGTCCTGCGCCTTCGCGACGTCCTGGGTGACGATCCGGTTGTTCACCGAGATGGGACCGACGAAATCGCCCGTGGCTCGATCGAGCGTCGCGTCGATGTCGGTGATGAGGCGTCCCTGGGACGCGGCCCCCGTGACGACCTTGCCGTCGATCTGGCAGTGAACGGCCCAATTGGTGTGACCGGTGATCACGATGTCGATCGCGTCATCCATCGCGCCAACGATCCCCGGAATGGGTGCGGTGGGGTTGGTGCAGTCGTTGATCGTCGAGACGGAGCCCGCGCCGTTGCCGGGAGCGGAGACGTTTCCGCCCTCGTGGAGCAGGACGACGATGGCCTCGACACCGCGGCGCTGCAGGTGCGGGACCACCGCGTTCACCGACTCGGCCTCATCGAGGAAGTCGACCGATGCGATCCCGTCCGGGGAGACGATCAGCGGCGTGCCCTCGAGCGTCATGCCGACGAAGGCGACCTTGGTCCCACCCGGGAAGTCGTGCACGGCATAGGGCGGGAAGATCGTCTCGCCTCCGTCCTTGTAGACCACGTTGGCGGCAAGGAAGTCGAAGTCCGCTCCCGCGTAGCCGTCGCCGTCGCCACAGCCGTCGGTCGGGTGGCAACCGTCGGCCCTGGCGGGGACATATCCGTCGCCTTCGCGGTCGCCGTACTGCATGCGCAGCAGCTCGTCGATACCCTCGTCGAACTCGTGGTTGCCCACGCCGTTGTAGTCGAGCTCCATCAGGTTGAAGGCCTCGATGGTCGGCTCATCGTGGAACAGGGCCGACAGGAGCGGCGTTGCGCCGATGAGGTCACCGGCGGATACGAAGACCGAATTCGGATTCTCGGCCCGCAGATCCCGCACGTGGGTCGCCAGGTACTCCACCCCGCCGGCGGGGATGCAGGTCGGTGCGAGACACGTCTGGTTCGGGAACGTTCCCTGCAGCGCGCCGATCCGTCCGCCGGAGCTGGCAATCGGGTTGACGACCTCGAGTTGTCCGTGGAAGTCATTGAGGCCGAGGATCTGGATGTCGACCGGCGGCTTGGCCTTCGGGCCCTTCGCGAGTGCCGCGGGAGCAGTCATGCTCACGGTCAGCGCGATGGCGCTCGCGAACGCGGCCGCGCGTCGGAAACGGGGGGACAGGATCACGAAAACGTCTCCTAGCCGGGGTGGGAGGCGGACGGCGATGCGCCCGCTTGCGGGGGTCGATGATACAGCCCCGGCTGTCACCCCGAGGTTGGCGGCAACTCGCGGGTCGGGAACATCGGCTTCAGGTCGTTCCGGGCACTGCCAATCTCTCGGCGGGCGTAGATGCCCAGCGTACATTCACTCGCCGACCGGCTCGCGGGCCCCAATCCGGGGTGCGGCTACGTCATCTGCACGTTGTCCGGGTTGAAGGGCAGAGGCATACTCAGCCGATGGTGCGGGCCCGAGTCGACCGTCGCCTGGCGACCGTGTTGTTCGTCGACATCGTCGATTCGACACGGATCGCATCCGACGTGGGGGATCGCCGCTGGCGAGAACTCCTCGGATCGTTCCGACGCGCCGTTCGCCGTCAGCTCAGGAGCCACGGCGGCCACGAGCAGGACACCGCCGGCGACGGCTTCTTCGCCACCTTCGATCGCCCTGCCGCCAGTGTGCGAGCTGCGACGGCGATCGCGGACGCCGCGCAGTCGCTTGGTTTCGACGTGCGCTGCGGCCTGCACACCGGTGAGCTCGAGCGCATCGACGGTCGGCTGGGGGGCATCGCGGCCCACATCGGCGCTCGCGTCATGGCCCTCGCCGGACCGGCCGAGGTGCTCGTCACCGGTACCGTCCATGACCTCGTCGTTGGCGGCGGCATCTCCTTCGAGCCGGCAGACGACGCTCAGCTCAAGGGTGTGCCTGGTCGCTGGACGCTGTACCGCGTCACCGAGGTCGACAGCTCCTCGATGGCGATGCCTCTCGGGGCCGAGGAAGCCAGCGGCCGGCGTGGGGTCTCGAACGGATCGCGATCGCGCGTCCTGCCGCGCCCGCGGCTCGT
>JBHENV010000228.1:0-3911 GCA_046261895.1 Candidatus Limnocylindria bacterium | reverse complement strand
CCTGGGCGCGCACGATCCGGCCGAGATCGCGTTCGGCCCGAACATGACCACCATCACGTTCTCCATCAGCCGCGCCCTCGGCCGCGACCTGCGCCCCGGCGATGAGGTCGTCCTCACACGCCTTGACCACGACGCGAACGTTGCGCCGTGGCTGGCCGTGGCCGACGACCGGAGACCGACCGTTCGCTGGCTGGAGCTGGCGGACGACCGCGCGACGCTCGACCTCGACTCGCTGGACCGTCTTCTCTCGCCGCGGACGAAGATCGTGGCGGTCGGTCTCGCCTCGAACGCGCTCGGGACGGTGACCGATGTCGGCCGCGTCATCGAGGCGGCGCATGCCGTGGCCGCCATCGTGTACGTCGACGCGGTTCATGCCGCCCCGCATCTGCCGATCGACGTGTCCCTTCTCCGAGCCGATCTGCTCGTCACCAGTCCGTACAAGTACTTCGCCTCGCACCTCGGGATGCTCTACGGCCGCCGTGACCTCCTCGAGCGGCTGGCGGCGTACCGGGTTCGGCCGGCCGGCGCGGCGCTTCCCGGTAAGCTCGAGGTCGGCACCCAGAACCACGAGGCCCTGGCCGGCCTGCTGGGGACGTTCGGCTATCTCGAGGCGCTCGGCTCGGCGTACGGCGAGATCGCGGATCGAGCCGACCGACGGGGGCGCCTCCATGCCGCCATGTCGGCCATCCACGCCCATGAGCGCGAGCTGTCGCTCGCCATGCTGGAGCGGCTCGCATCGGTGCCCGGATTGAAGCTGTATGGGCTTGCGGGTCTCGACCGCGTTGCCGAGCGCGTCCCGACCTTCGCGTTCACCCTTGCGGACCACTCGCCCAGGGCGATCGCCGACCATCTTGCACGGCGCGCCATCAGCGCCTGGAACGGAGACTTCTACGCCTGGGAGCTGATCCGCGTGCTCGGGCTCGACGACGCTGGCGGGCTGCTGCGCGTCGGCCTGGTGCACTACAACACGGTCGAGGAGATTGACCGTCTCCACGACGCGCTGATGGAGCTCGTCGGCTGACTCGGCGCGACGCCGTGGTGAACCCTGAGGGCGTCGGCAGCCCACATTCACACCCCGATGACAGGGGGGCTTCACGCGTGTCGGCAGCCCACATTCACACCCCGACCTTCCGGATGGGGCTGTCGTCGTTCGTGAAGCTGCATCGCGTCGCTGCGGCGTGAATCTGGCAATGACGCTCGGCGGGACCGTCCGCGACGTGTTCGTCCTTGGGGGGAGACGCTACCCTTAGCGGCCCAATGGAAGGCTACTCGGTCACGGAGGCGGCATCGATTCTCGGCGTGCCGACAGAGCGCGTGTGGGAGCTGCTGGCGCGCGGCGTGCTCTCCGGTGCGCCGGAGGGTGAGACCGGCATGCGGGTCTATCTCCAGCCGCGCCCCGCGCCAGCGGCGGTCGACGAGCCGCGACGATCGAACGGCCACGAGGCCCAGCGAGAGCCGGGACCGGAGTCCTCTCCGTTCCGTGAGCTGCTCAGCGAATTCCGCAATCTCACCGAGCGCTACGGCCAGGCCCTGCTGGCTCTCGGGGAAGCCCGCGGCGAGGTTGCCTCGCTGCGATCGCGCGTCGACGTGCTCGAGACGCGCATGGACCTTCGCCTTCCGATGTCCTCGCCGATGCCAGACTCGTCGACCTGGGGCGCACCGGCGGCCCCGCCCCCTGATGGAGGATCGACCGTCGACCAGCCGGATCCGGCGACCAAATCCACCCCGCCGACCGCTGAGGCGGAGATTTCAGCCGAGGAGCGGCAGCCGCCAACAACAGCCGACCCGCCCGAGCCACCGCCCGTAGCCCAGCCGGATGGGGGATCGAGTTCACCACCGAGGCGCGATGCACTGGATCTCGCCGGGATCGAGCTCGAGAACGAGGCCGAGTCATCGGCGCGCCGCAAGCGCGGGCGCGGGCACTTCAGCGCCGAATTCGCCGATGCCCTGGCGCGCGCCGAAGATCCGAGCGCTGCCGTCCTGCCGAGCGCGGCCGCAGCCGGTGCCACCCTTGGATCGGTTCGCCACACGGTTGCCGCCCGCCGCGAGGAGCCATCCGAGCCGGACGCTGTGGAGACGCTTCTCCCGCGCGAGGGGCCGGCGGCGGAGCCGATGGACGACGGAGAAGCGGAGCCGGAGCCCGATCGCGAGGCGGCCGCCGTGCCCGAGGTGCCTCCTGAGCCCGAGGTGGCGGCTCCTCCGCCCGGTGACGGGCTCCGAGAGCTGACGTGGGATCGGGAGCGGTACAGCGCCGACATCGACGCGCCGGACTGGTGGACGCCCGAAGCCAGCCTCTGGCCCGAGCCGGAGGCCGCATTGGCGCAGTCGCTTGCCGCCAGGCCAAACCCGACGGCCAAGGCGAGTCCCGACGAGCGTCCGGTCGCAGCAGCTGGACCCGGCCTCGAGGCGACTCCTCGAGCACCGCACCGGGGTGAGGAGACGTTGCTGTGGCACGGACAGCGCCCGGAGCCATCGGAGGCGACAGATCGGCCGTCGAAGGACGCGGCGGGCGGGGTTGCGGTGGCGAGCACCGGACGGCGAGCCGCCGACGACGAGGACGAGCGGCTCGCGATGCCGGGCTCCGATGACCTGCATGAGGCGCTCGCCGCGCTCGATGCGCTGGGCCAGCGTCGAACCCAGCCGGCTGATGTCTCCGAGGCCATGCCTGCCGAACCTGCGGGCTCCCGGGCGGCGGCCGAGCCGCCGGCCCCCGAGGTCCGCTCTCCGGCCTCACGAGCGTACCGCCGGCTGCGCCGCATCTTTCCGGGCTGACCGTTGAGCCGATACGACGAGCGCACCGCCCTGGTGGTGGTCGATCTCCAGAACGATTTCGCCGACCCGGCCGGCAGCCTCACGATCGCCGGTGGCGACGCGATCGTGCCGCGCGTCAACGAGGCGGTCCGGACGGCGCTGGAGGCGGGTGCGGCAGTGGTTGCCACGCAGGATTGGCATCCGGAATCGACGCCGCATTTCGCCAGGGACGGCGGCCAGTGGCCCGTCCACTGCGTGCGGGGCACGTGGGGCGCCGAGCTCCATCCGTCGTTCGACCTGCCGGTCGGTGCGCCCCGCGTCCGCAAGGGGGCCGACGGCGAAGATGGATACTCCGGATTCACGATGCGCGACCCATCGACGGAGGACGAGATGCCGACCGAGCTCGAGGGTCTGCTTCGGGGCCGTGGGCTCGAGCGCGTCGTGATCTGCGGCCTGGCGACGGACTACTGCGTCAAGGCCACGGCGCTGGACGCCGTGCGGCTCGGCTTCGCCGTCACCGTGCTCGGTGAAGCGGTCGCGGCCGTGAATCTCGCGCCGGACGATGGCGATCGGGCGCTGGCCGAGATGGCCGCTTCCGGCATCAGGCTCGATTGACGGTGACGGGGTGCTGCCGATGATCCACCCGCTCCTGCGCTGGCTCGCTGCACTCTGCGTCGTCGCCGGATCGCTCGGGCTGCTCGGCGTCGGGCCGGTGCGGGCGGGTGCCGATGATGTGCACCTGCTGACCCTCGATGACATGATCAACCCGATCTCGGCGCGCTACCTCGAGCGGGGCATCGCGGATGCCGCCGATCAGGGGGCAGCGGCCGTCCTCATCGAGCTGAGCACGCCCGGCGGCCTGCTGGAGGCGACGCAGGGCCTGACCGCCGTCATGCTCAGCGCCGACGTGCCGGTGATCGTGTACGTCACGCCGCCCGGCACGCACGCGGCGTCCGCGGGCGTCTTCATCACCATGGCCGGCCACGTCGCGGCCATGGCGCCCAGCACGCGGATCGGGGCGGCGACGCCGGTGAGCGGCGACGGCACCGACATCCCGGAGGACCTGGCGCGCAAGATCGTCAACGACACCGCCGAGTACGCTCGCAGCATCGCGGAGTCCCGTGATCGCAACGCCGACTGGGCGGAAGAGGCGGTTCGGG
>JBHENV010000227.1:0-4830 GCA_046261895.1 Candidatus Limnocylindria bacterium | reverse complement strand
CTGGGCCGTCCGCGCCGGAACGGACAATCTGGCCAAGCAGATCGAGAACGTCCTCGCCTTCAACGTCCCGGCGGTCGTAGCCATCAACACCTTTCCTACGGACACGCCCGCGGAGATCGAGGCAGTCCGGGAGGCGGCGCTTGCCGCGGGGGCACGCGACGCGGTGGTCGCGACCCACTTCACGGATGGCGGCGCCGGAGCGGTCGCACTCGCGGAGGCGGTGTGGGAGGCCGCGCTGATCGGCGCGCCCG
Organism: Candidatus Limnocylindria bacterium; assembly: GCA_046261895.1. Lineage (GTDB taxonomy): Bacteria > Chloroflexota > Limnocylindria > QHBO01 > QHBO01 > JACDBZ01. The sequence goes on along the minus strand of JBHENV010000227.1, from coordinate 4,579 downwards.
ACTTCCGGTTCCTTTACCCGGATGATGCGCCGCTGCTGGAAAAGATCGAGACTGTGGCCCGGTCCATGTACGGGGCCGATGGAGTGGATCTGGCGCCCGCTGCGGCCAGGGCATTGCGCCGCTACGAGGAGCTGGGCTTTGGACATCTCCCGGTCTGTATGGCCAAGACGCAGTCCTCGTTGAGCCACGATTCTGCGCTCAGGGGACGCCCGAAGGGCTTCCGGGTGCCGGTCAAGGACGTGACGCTGTCTGCTGGCGCGGGATTCGTGACGCCGATGGTCGGCGACATCCGGACGATGCCGGGATTGCCGTCGAGGCCAGGCGGGGAGAATATCGAGATCGACGCCGACGGTAACGTGGTCGGCCTGTTCTAACGTCGTCGCCGACGCGGCGCCAAGCGGTGCCCCAGGTCAGATCGGGAGGCTATGCTCACAACTGCGAGGCGTCGGTGGCGCTCGGATGCGTCCCCACGCACCAGGCGGATGCGAGGGCGATGGGTCGGGCCGTGATCGCGATCATCGCGCGGCGTCGCCCAGCACGCCTCCAGTGGACGCCGATCTACGATCTCGAAGGCCGGAGGATGCGCGAGTGACCGACAGGGGCCGCATCGTCGTGGACGGTCGACCAATCCCGTATGAGGACGGGGATTCGGTGGCGGTTGCCACGCTGCGTGCCGGCGAGCACCCTCAGCATGGAGGCACGATCTGCCTGGCTGGCGACTGTGGCAACTGTGCGGCAGTGGTGGACGGCGTCGCCTACGTGCGGACCTGCCAGACGCCGGCTCGCCCTGGGCTCGTGGTGCGCCGGCACCCCGAGGTCGGGGATCCGGCGCTGCCCGTGGTGGAGGCGATGACGCCCGTTGAGCCCACGCCGGCGTCGCGCATCCGGGTCCGACGCGAGCAGGCCGATCTGGTGGTGATCGGCGCCGGGGACAGCGGGACCGCGGCGGCGGAGGATGCCGAGCGCCAGGGACGAACCGTCACCGTCCTCGACGCTCACCGCGGGATGGAGGTCGTTGCCATCTACGCAGGCCCCACGATCATCGTCCGGACGCTCGGTGGGATGCTCCACGTCAACGCCAAGGCGGTGGTAGTTGCGACCGGCGCGGCAGAGCTGCATCCGGTCTGCCCCGGCAGCTTGCTGATCGGCCTGGTCACGGCTCGTGCGGCCCAGCAGCTGCACTCGGCCGGGGTGGATCTGGGCGACGCAGTGGCCGTCGGCTCGGCACCGAGTGGCGTGCCGTGCATCCCATTGCCAGGCAGACTGCTCCGCATCGAAGGGGACAGTCGTGTCACGGGCGTCGTCATGGCAGACGACAAGAGTGATGGCGAGCGGACCACCGCCTGCGATACGGTCATTCTCGGCCTCGGCAGCTCCGCCCGCGACCTCCTCTCCCGGATGTCCGGGGATCTTCCGGTCACGGTCGTCGGGTCCGCGGCCGACACATTTCCGCTTCCGGACTGCCCGGCCACCGGCACGGTCTGTCCCTGTTCGCGGGTGAGCGTCGAAGATCTCGAGGGTGTATGGGAACGTGGGTTCCGAGAGCTCGAGCTCGTCAAGCGAGCCAGCCTCGTCGGGACGGGCACGTGCCAGGGCAGCGTCTGCCTTCCATACGTCCGTGCCTTCATCGCCGACCGAATCGGCGAGGTCCCGGACCCGTTCACCGCGCGCCCGGCCTCGCGCCAGATCACCCTCGCCGAAGCTGCCGCCGGCGTGCATATCGATGCATTTCGTCGCACCCCGCTCCACGATGAGCACGTCGCGCTCGGCGCCCGCATGGACCGCTTCGGGGGCTGGTGGCGACCTTGGGATTACGGCGACCACGTCGCCGAGTACTGGGCGGTGCGTGAAGCGGTTTCGCTCGGCGACGTGAGCACGCTCGGAAAGCTCGTCGTCTCCGGACCCGATGCCGTCGAGTTCCTGGAGCGCCTGTATCCCACGACGGTCGCGGATATCCGCGTCGGCCGCTCCCGCTACGCCCTGCTGCTCAACGAGCGCGGCCATCTCATGGACGACGGCATGATCTGCCGAGAAGGGCAGTCGCGCTTCGTGCTGACGTTCACGTCCGCGGGGGCCGGCCACGCGGAGATGTGGGTGCGCGACTGGGTCGAGACGTGGGGGCTTCGCGTCCATGTGCTGGACCGGACGATGTCTCTCGCCGCGATCAATGTCACCGGTCCGCTCGCGGGGGAACTGCTGCGGCGGGTTGGCCTCACCGCGCAGCCGCGGTTCCTCCAGCACGTGCGGGCCGAGGTGGCCGGCGTGCCATGCCACGTGATGCGGCTCAGCTTCACCGGCGAGATGTCCTTCGAGCTGCACCACTCGGTCGATCGCTCCCTCGACCTCTGGCGAGCGCTGATGGCGCATGGCCGCGATCTTGGCATTGCGCCGCACGGCCTCCAGGCGCTCCAGGCGCTGCGCCTGGAGAAGGGCAACGTGATCGTGGGCAGGGACTCGGAGCTGGACTCGACGCCCCGACGGCTCGGCATGGACTGGGCAGTCAAGATGGAGAAGGCCGACTTCATCGGCCGCAGCGCCCTGGCTCGAACGGCCCAGCTGCCCGAAGACCGGCGGCTGGTCGGACTGACGATGCCGGGCACCGCGCCAATCGAGGGAAGTCCGATCTGGTTCGACCAGCAGGTCATCGGCCACGTGGCCTCAAGCTTCACGTCGCCCGTGCTCCGCCATGCCGTCATGCTGGGCTGGCTCAAGCGCGCGCCGTTCCCTGATCAGGTCGAAGTCGACGGCCGACCCGCGTCCGTCGTCCGGCCGCCGTTCTACGACCCGGAGGGCACCCGTGCTCGCGCTTGAGGTCATCCGAGGTCTGCGAGTCGTGGCCGCGCCAGAGGCGCTCGACGCTGCCCCCTGGGGGGAGGATGCGGTCGTGCTTCGCTTCGCCGCGGATGATGCGTTCGCCGTCGCCGCAATTGAGATCGATCTTGCCGACGAGCACGCGATCATCGCCGACGAGACCGCGTTCGTCGGTGGCTGGCTGACCGATGACGAGCTTGATGAGTGGGTCGTCCCGCACATCGAGTGGCCGCTGCCCGACGCTCGGCCGGCCCTCGCGCAGGGGTTCATCGCCGGCGTGCCCGCCAAGCTGTGGCTCATCGACGGCCGCACTCTGCTGCTGTGCCCCGCCGCATATGCGCACGAGCTCTCGGAACGGCTGCGTTGAACGAGTTCGTCGAGCGGCAGATCACGCTGGAGTGGCACGCGCCGAAGCGCTCATACGACGTGGTGATCGTCGGGGGTGGCGGCCACGGCCTCGCCACGGCCTACTACCTGGCGAGCCGTCACGACATCACGAATGTGGCCGTCGTGGAGGCCGGCTACATTGGCTCGGGCAACTCGGGACGCAATACCACCATCATTCGTGCGAACTACGGCATCCCGGAGGCGATCCGGTTCTACCAGCACAGCCTCGATCTGTATCGGACCCTCGAGGACGAGCTGAGCTGCTGGGTGATGTACAGCACGAAGGGCCTCGTCTGGTTGGCGCATACCGAGACGCAGATGCGTGCCGAGCGCGCGCGCTGCCTGCTGAACATCGCGTGCGGCGCGGAGACGGTCATGATCACCCCGCAGGACGCGAAGGAGCTCTGTCCGCAGCTGGACCTCTCGGGCGGCGGCCGCTACCCCGTGGCGGGCGGCTCGTACCACCCGGCCGCGGCAACGGCGCGCCACGACCGGGTGGTATGGGCCTATGCGCAGGGGGCGATGCGCCACGGCGTCGACGTGCTCCAGCATCGAACGGTGACCGCGCTGCTGCGCGACGGGGCGCGCGTCACCGGCGTCCAGACCTCGGCCGGGCCGATTGCCGCCGGCGTCGTGCTCAGCGCGGTCGGGGGCAACGTATCGACGCTGGCCGCCCACGCCGACGTCCGGCTTCCCATCCGCACCCACCCGCTCCAGGCTTTCGTGACGAACACCTATGCCCGCGACTTCGATCCGATCGTCAGCGACACCGAGCTGCTCTGCTATGTGTCACAGAGCGCCCGCGGCGAGATGGTCATCGGTGCCGAGTACGACCCGCAGCCGAGCTACTCGCTGCGCTCCTCGTTCAACTTCCTTCAGAGCTGCGCCGCCAAGGCGACGCACCTGCTTCCGTTCCTGCGCGATCTGCGGATCCTCCGCCAATGGGCGGGGATCTGTGATATCTCGGCAGACTACTCGCCGATCATGGGTGAGACGGGAGTGGACGGGTTCCTGGTGACCACTGGCTGGGGAACCTGGGGATTCAAGGCGATCCCCGCTGGCGGGGAGCAGATGGCGGAGCTCATCGCCACCGGACGCACACCGGCGCTTCTCGAGCCGTTCCGCCTCGATCGTTTCGCCGCGGATCGGGCGATGGCCGACCAGGGCTCGACGGGGACGCACTGATGCTGTGGATCACTTGCCCTGGATGCGGCCGCCGCCCGGTGGAGGAGTACAGCTTCGGGGGCGAGCTCCGAGGAGTGCCCGACCGCATCGCCGATCCAGTCGAGCGAGATGTCGACTATGCGTGGATGTACGACAACATCCACGGCGTCACGAGCGAGCGATGGTTCCACCACGCTGGCTGCCGCCGCTGGCTGAC
>JBHENV010000226.1:0-6223 GCA_046261895.1 Candidatus Limnocylindria bacterium | reverse complement strand
ATCGGTCGACGCCGGCCGGCTGACCGAGATCGCGGCGCAGTACCGATATCGCGAGATGGACGACTTCTACGCCGCCATCGGCTACGGCGCGATCTCGTCCGCCAGCGTGGTCAGCAAGCTCGAGATCCACGACGACGCGGCGATCACCTTGCCGGAGGAGGCCCCGCCGGCCGCTCCATCCACGACCGGGGTCAAGGTCAAGGGCGTGGGCGACCTGCTGGTGCGTTTCGCGAAGTGCTGCTCGCCGATACCGGGTGACGAGATCACCGGCTACGTGACGCGCGGCAAGGGAGTGACGGTCCATCGTGCGTCGTGCCCATCGGTCCTCTCCGAGCGGGACATCGAGCGGCTGATCGACGTCGAATGGGAGTCCGCCGGTCAGCAGACCTACCCGATCACCGTTCGCATCTCGGCGCTCGATCGCCCGGGGCTGCTGAGCGACATCACCAACGTGGTGGCCGAGTACAAGGTGAACATCGTGGCCGCCTCGGTCGCAACCCACCCCGACGCAACGGCGGTGATCACGGCGACGTTCAAGGTGGAGTCGCTCCAGCAGCTCGCCCGCGTGCTGGCCAAGATCGAGCGGCTGCGCGACGTTACCAGCGTCACCCGCGAGGCGAGGTAGCCGGCTCATGAAGGGCGATCGAGTCGAGGCCGTCGTCGATACCGGCCAGGGCGGTACGCAGACGTTCGAGATCATTGCGACGCGTGCCGGGCGGCGGATCGAAGTGACCACCGCGCGCGGCGTCGTGGAGGTGAGCGAGGTGACCCGCAGCGGCACGCCGGTGCGCACGGGACGTTTCATGGCAACGCGGCTGGTCGCGCTTGTCGAGCACCCCGCGACCGAGAGACGCGAGCGACCGGTCGAGGTTTCGACGCGACGTCGGTTGAGAGCATCGAACGACGATTCCTGATGCACCGTGCGTCAGGTATTCATCCGGTGACCCTTCGACGATGAAACATGGCCGCGTGGCCTGAGCCCCGACACGCCTCTACACTCGATGTCGATGACCGCCAGACCGATCACGCTCGCCATCGTGGGTGCAGGAAATCGCGGTCGCGATACCTACGGGCGCTGGTGTTTGCGCCGTCCCGACCAGGCCCAGGTCGTCGCCGTCGCTGAGACCGACGCCGGCCGGCGCATCACGTTGGCCGCCGAGCACAGCATCCGGCCGAGCGCCACCTTCGACCACTGGCGTGGGCTGCTCAGCGCAGGCCGGGTGGCGGATGCCATCGTCATCGCCACCCCCGACCGGGTGCACACGGCTCCCACCATCGCCGCCCTCGATGCCGGATACGACGTGATCCTCGAAAAGCCGATCGCACCGACGGCGGAGGAGGTGCTCGCCGTCGGAACGGCGGCGGATCACAGCACCGGCAGCGTGACCGTCGCCCACGTGCTGCGCTACACCCCGTTCTTCTCAACCGTCAAGCGGCTGGTGGACGAAGGGAAGATCGGTCAGCTGGTCACCATCGAGCACGCCGAGCGCATCGGCTACTGGCATTTCGCGCACAGCTTCGTGCGCGGCAACTGGCGCAGCGAGGCCCTCTCGAGCCCGATGATCCTGGCCAAGGCCTGCCACGACCTCGATCTCATGCGCTGGCTGGCCGGAGACCGATGCACCGCCGTCGCCTCCTTCGGCGGGCTCCACCATTTTCGCCCGGAACAGGCACCACCGGGAGCCCTCGACCGATGCACCGATGGTGCGCAGCGCTGCCCGGCCGCAGTCGATTGCCCGTTCGACGCGGTCCGCTTCTACGTCGATCGGTTGGATGGCGTGACGGACTGGCCGGTCTCCGTCATCACCGATGATTCGTCGCGCGAGGGACGGCTCGCGGCCGTGGCGACCGGACCGTACGGCCGATGCGTCTACCACGGCGACAACGACGTGGCCGACCACCAGGTCGTGGCGCTCGAGTTCGCGAACGGCGTGCGGGCGTCCCTGACGGTGATCGGCCTGACCGCCGACAACACCCGGACGATCACGCTGACCGGCACGCGCGGCGAGCTGCGCGGCCGCCTCGACACCGGCGAGATCGAGATACGCCGCTTCCTGCCGGCGTCGGATCCGATGGGCGAGGGTCCATGGGACCGCGACGCCCTTGGTCGAGCAGCGTTGCGTGGCGACGAGCGCGTCGTGCTCCATGCGACGTGGGAGTCACTCGTCGATGGTCACGGCGGCGGCGACGACGGCCTGATGACCGATGCGGTGGCGCGGCTGCGCGCGCGCCGCGACGCCGTCCCGGGTGCCGCCGACGAAGCTCGAACCTCGCTGGCGGCCTCGCTCGACAGCCATGCCATGGCGTTCGCGGCCGAGACGAGCCGCCGCGAACGGCGAATGGTGGAGCTACCCGGTCGATGAGCGATCCACTCGAGCACCTGCGGAGAGCGTGCATGACATGGCCGGAGGTCGAGGAGCGGCTGAGCCACGGCGAGCCGACCTGGTTCCATCGCGGCAAGCGCAGCTTCGTCACGTATGCCAACCACCATCACCATGACCGTCTTGCCTTCTGGTGCGCCGCGCCGCAGGGCGTCCGTGACACGCTCGTGGCGTCCGAGCCGGACTCGTACTTCATCCCTCCCTACGTCGGTCATCGCGGCTGGCTCGGCGTCTACCTCGACGTGCCGGTCGAGTGGGATGTCATCGACGGACTGGTCGGCGACGCGTATCACACGGTCGTCGGGCGGGGCCGATAGACTCGCCGCCATGGCGAAGACGATGAGCGCCCCCCGGGGCACGCGCGACCTGCTGCCGCAGGAAACGCCCGCCTGGGATCGGGTGGAGGCCGTCGCCCGCGACCTGTCCCGGCGCTACGCCTTCGAGCGCATCGACACTCCGCTCTTCGAGCGCTTCGAGCTCTTCGCGCGCGGCCTCGGCGAGTCGTCCGATGCCGTCGAGAAGGAGATGTTTCGCGTCGCCGGCGCCAAGGGGAGCGACGAGGAGGCGGCACCGTGGGCCCTTCGTCCGGAACCGACGGCCGGGATCGTGCGCGCTTTCATCGAGCATGGCATGCACGTCCGCCCGGGGCCGTTGCGGCTGGCCCTCATCGGCCCGATGTTCCGCTACGACCGCCCGCAGGCCGGGCGCTATCGCCAGTTCAGTCAGTGGGATGTCGAGGTCATCGGCGACCCGGGTCCCGCGGTCGACGCAGAGCTCATCGAGCTCGGCCATCGCTTCTACGCCGAGGTCGGGCTGACCGATGTCGTCGCCCGCGTCAACTCGATCGGGGATGCCGCGTGCCGTCCTGCGTATCGCGAGGCGCTCATCGGCTACTTCAGCGCCCACGAGGAGCGGCTGGGCGAGGACTCGCGTCGCCGCCTGCGCGTCAATCCGTTGCGGGTGCTCGATGACAAGGAGCTTCCGGCCGACCTTGCTCCCGACGCGCCACGTGGCATCGATCACCTGTGCGACGCCTGCCGGGACCACTTCGCCGGCGTCCGCGCCCTCCTCGACGAGCTGGGCGTCCGCCACGAGCTGGACCACCGGCTGGTGCGCGGTCTCGACTACTACACGCGCACCGCGTTCGAGTTCTACGTGGCCGGGCGCGAGGGCCAGCAGCAGGCGCTCGGTGGGGGCGGCCGATACGACGGCCTGGTGGAGCTGCTCGGCGGAAGGCCAGCCCCGGGCATCGGCTTCGGACTGGGGCTCGACCGGACCATCCTGGCCATGGGCGAGCAGGGCGTCGTGCTGCCGCTTCGCGCACCGTTGGTCGCAGTCGTCGGGATCGGCGACGATCACGCCCGACGGCTGAGGATTGCGGGAGCCCTGCGCGATGCCGGGGTCGCGGTTCGCCCGGATGGCTCGACCCGCAAGCTGGGCAAGCAGCTCGAGTCGGCCGCGAAGGCCGGGGCACGCTGGGCCGTCATCGTCGGCGAGGAAGAGGCGCTCGCGCTGAAGGACCTGGCCACCGGCGAGCAGCAGGACGGCGTTTCTGCCGAAACGATTGTGGAAAGGATCAGCGAATGATGCCGCTCGCGATCGTGATCGTGACGCTCGCCACGAGCCCCATCAGGACCACCATGAGCACGATGCCGGCGGTGTAGCTGAACGCATACCGTCGCGGCCGATCGCCGAGCGCGTCGCGGACCGCCGACAGCGGCGCGACCGCGTCACCACCCGAGGTCGCTGCGCGTCGTGCCTCGGCGGCGGCGATCATCGCGCGGGCGGCCAGCCGCCGCTCCTCGTCCTGGATCTCCTCTGCGGCGCGGCGCATGTCGTGGCGGTCACCGGGCTCGTCGGACCACCACGCCACCCATTCGGCGAGGGCGGCGGTCTCGAATCGCTGCCAGGGCGTGTCCTTCGGAAGCGTCGCCAGCCGTTTACGCGCCTCCTCGACGCGGCCGTTGGCGGCCAAGAGCTCGACGCGCAGTGGTCGCAGGCCCATCGTGTCCGGCAGCGCATCGACCATGGCCGGGGTCGCGCGTGGCAGCGCGGTGAGGCGCTGACCCATCTCGTCCTGCCAGCGCTCGGTCTCCCAGCCATTCAGCCAGGTCATCACGTCGTGGGCGCGCCGCACGCCGGCAGGCTGCACGAGCAGCCACAGGGGCGCCATGACCGCTATGAAGACGGCGGCATCGACGAGCTGGCGGAGTGGCGTTCCTACGATCCTGAACAGGAGTCCGTCGGCGAGATAGGCGGCGACCAGGCCCGCAGTGAGGCCAACGACCGCCGGCCTGAACGGACCGATCGACTCCGCTCGCCTGAAGGCCTCGCTCAGAGCGCGCATGCGCGGGTGCGGCTCGGGCGCGAGGGGACGGCGAGAGCTGAACATCGGCGAGGCATGATAGCCCTCGACCTTGGGCTACCATGGCCGCTCCCATGAGCAGCGGATTCCGTACCCACACCTGTGGCGAGCTGCGCGCCGAGCACGTCGGCGAGCGCGTGACGTTGGCCGGCTGGGTGCATCGACGCCGCGACCATGGCCATCTCGCCTTCATTGACCTGCGTGACCGGCACGGGATCACTCAGGTGGTCACCAATGCGGAGGATGCCGCCGCGGCCCATGCGGCAGCCGAGCCGGCCCGCAACGAGTGGGTCGTGCAGGTCGACGGCGTCGTGCGCGCGCGACCCGAAGGCACGACCAATGCGGAGCTGGCCACGGGCGATATCGAGCTTGCGGTCGATCGGTTCACCGTGCTCAATCCCTCGAAGGTGCCGCCGTTCTATATCAACGAGGAGCAGCCCGGCCTCGACGAGCCGCTGCGCCTGAAGCATCGCTACCTGGACCTCCGTCGTCCGCCGATGCAGGCGCGGATGCTGATGCGCTCCCGCCTGGCATCGACCATCAGGCGCGCGCTCGAGGACGATGGCTTCGTCGAGATCGAGACGCCCACGCTGATTCGGAGCACACCGGAGGGAGCGCGAGACTTCGTCGTGCCGTCGCGGCTGCGTCCCGGCGAGTTCTACGCGCTGCCGCAGTCGCCGCAGATCCTCAAGCAGCTGCTCATGGTGGCCGGCTACGACCGCTACTTCCAGTTGGCGCACGCATATCGCGACGAGGACATGCGCGGCGATCGGCAGCCTGAGCACACGCAGGTCGACATCGAGATGAGCTTCGTGACCGAGGAGGACGTCATCTCGACCGTGGAGCGCATGGTCAGGCGGGTGGCGAAGGAGGTCCTCCCGGAGCGGCCGATCCTGACCGAGCCCTTCCCGCGCCTGACGTACGCCGACGCCATGGACCGATACGGATCCGACAAGCCCGATGTCCGCTTCGGGCTCGAGCTGGTCGATCTGACCGAGGCCGTCCGCGAAGTCGATTTCCGGGTCTTCTCCGAGCCGATCGCGGCCGGCGGCGCGGTCTTCGGCATCACGGCGCCCGGGTGCGGCGACGATACCCGCAAGCAGCTGGACGAGCTGATCGACCTTGCCAAGCGCCATGGTGCGAAGGGTCTGGTCCATCTCTCCGTGCAGGCCGATGGGGCGCTCCGTGGGCCGGCGGGGAAGTTCCTTGAAGGGCGTGAGGCCGATCTGCTGTCAGCGATGAGTGCGACGCCCGGCGATCTTATCCTGGTCGTCGCCGATGCTGATCGGACTGCGGGCGCCGAAGCCCTCGGCCACGTCCGCCTGTCGATGGGGGATCGGCTCGGCCTGCGACAGCCCGGTGTGCTCTCGTACGTCTGGGTGCATCGGTTCCCGATGTTCACCTGGGACGCGGACGGCCAGCGCTGGGACGCGACGCACAACCCGTTCAGCGCGCCGGCTCCCGAGGATCTCGACCG
>JBHENV010000225.1:0-4061 GCA_046261895.1 Candidatus Limnocylindria bacterium | reverse complement strand
CCGGCTGCGCACGGTCCTCATCGGCCGGCCGATCCACAGCGATCGCGAGGAGCACGAGCGCCTGACCAAGGTCAAGGGGCTGGCGATCTTCTCGAGCGACAACATCAGCTCATCGGCATACGGGCCCGAAGAAATCATGCGCGTCCTGGCGCTGGCGGGCACCGGTGCGCTGACGCTCACGCTGCCGCTGGCCGGGCTCATCACGGTGATGTTGGCGATCGTCACGCTCTCATATCGGCAGACGATCAAGGCCTACCCGCACGGCGCCAGCAGCTACATCGTCGCCAGCGACAACCTCGGCAGCGGGGCCGGGGTGCTTGCCGCCGCGGCGCTCCTCATCGGCTACGTGGTCACGGTTGCGGTGTCGGTTTCGGCCGGGGTGGCGGCGCTGACCTCGATCCTGCCCAGCATCTATGACGAGCGGGTGCTGATCGGCGTCGTGATGGTGCTGCTCCTCATGGTCGGCAACCTGCGGGGCATCCGCGAGTCGGGCACGATCTTCATGATCCCGACCTACGCCTATATCGTCGTCATGCTCGGCATCATCAGCTATGGCATCGCACGCACGATCGCTGGCGACATGCCGACGTTCGAGCCGCCGGCTGCGTGGGAGGGCATCGAGCAGGGCGGCCAGGCCATCGGGCTCTTCCTGATCCTTCGCGCGTTCAGCCAGGGCGCGGTGGCGCTGACCGGCGTGGAGGCGATCAGCGATGGCGTTCCCGCATTCAAGGCTCCCGAGTGGAAGAACGCGCGCACGACCCTGACCTGGGCCGCGATCGTCTTCGCCATCCTCTTCATCGGGATCGCCTTCCTGCTCACCTCGATCGGAATCGTGCCCGACCCGACCGAGCAGCAGACGATCCTCAGCCTGCTGGTCCGTCACCTCACCGGTGACGGAGTCGTGCTGGTGGTCGCGCAAATCGCCACCGCCCTCATCCTCGTTCTCGCGGCGAACACCAGCTTCGCAGACTTCCCCCGACTCTCGTCATTTCTCGCCCGTGATGGATACCTTCCGCGCCAGTTCGCCTTCCGCGGCGAGCGGCTGGCGTTCACGACCGGGATCGTGGCGCTCTCCCTCATGGCGATCGGCCTGCTGGTCGGGTTCAACGCGAGCGTCAGCGGCCTCATTCCGCTGTACACGCTCGGCGTCTTCATCGCCTTCACCCTGTCGCAAGGCGGGATGCTTGTCCGCTGGTGGCGGCGCCACGAGGCCGGCTGGCGCCGCGGCCTAGCCATCAACGGGCTCGGGGCACTGACGACGGCCGTCGTGGCGCTCGTCGTCGGCAGCAGCAACTTCTTCCAGGGCGCGTGGCTTGTCATCGTCCTGGTGCCGCTGTTGATGCTGCTCCTGCGCGCCATCAACGGGCACTACCGCGACATGGACAGTGCCCTGGCGCTCGACCGGATCCCCGAGAAGGGGGAGGTCGCGCCGCGGCCGATCGTGATCGTGCCGATCTCGCGCCTGGACCGGCCGGCGCGCCAGGCGATCGCCTTCGCCAACTCGATCAGCACGGACGCCGTGGCGGTCCACGTCACCAACGACCCGGACACGGCCGATGCGCTGCGCGCGCGCTGGCCCGAATGGGCCGGGGCGACGGAGCTCGTGATCGTGGAGTCACCGTATCGGGCGCTGATCGGTCCGCTGCTGGCCTACATGGACGCCCTTCAGCGCCAGGCCCCGGATCGGCCGATCCTGGTGGTGCTCGCCGAGTTCGTGCCGAAGCACTGGTGGGAGAACTTCCTCCACAACCAGACCGCGCTGCGCCTCAAGCTGCGACTCTTCGCGCGCCGCAACACGATCGTGGCCGACGTGCCCTACCACGCACCCCGGGCGTAACGTCGCTCTCGTCGGCCAGGCGGCGCTCGATGGATTCACTCGCGCAGGCCCAGTGTGCGTCTGGTGGCGGTTGGCGTAACCCGCTGCGAACGTGCATGCATCCGGTCCATCGATGCACCCGAAGGAGACACCGCATGCGAACCCGATCTCGACTTCCGCTGGCGCTCGCCGCCGTCCTCGGCATGCTGGCGGCGCTCGTCCTCTCCACCACGGCACTGGCCGCCGAGACGATCCTGACGGCCGAGCTCGCCGGCAGCGCCGAGACCGATGAGGACGGCACCGGCTCGGCCATGCTCACCCTCGACCCCGACGCGGGCACCGCCTGCTGGGAGCTGACCGCCGAGGGGATCGATCCCGTCACCGTCTCGCACATTCACGAGGGCGCCGAGGGCGAGGACGGGCCGGTCGTGGTCGACCTCGATCTCGACGGCTTCGAGGGTTCCAGCGAGGGATGCACCGAGGGCGTCCCGGCGGAGACGCTCCAGGCCATCGTCGACGACCAGTCGGCCTACTACGTCAACCTTCACAACGAGGCTTTCCCCGGCGGCGCGATCCGCGGCCAGCTGGTAGGCGCCTCGGAGCCGCCCGATACGGCCCTGCCGTTGACCGATGGCTCGACCGGCCTGCTCGGAGCGGTGATCCTCGCAATCGCGGCGGGTCTCGGCCTGCGGGCGTGGCGGCCGGCGACGACGCGCGACTGACCTCCCTCCCTTGCGCCCGATGGCGGCCTCGGCCCGGCGCCGGGGCCGCCGTCCCATGGGTTCCGCGCCGGATCAGCGGGGCTCGAGGCGGAAGTATCGGCCCTCGCTGAGGATGTGGCGCCGCGCTGCTCGGTAGAGGAGGTTGCCGGGAAACGGCTGCTGCTCAGCGGTGGCCACGATGACGGCGCTGCGCTCGGCTCCGGGCTCGAGCGGCGTCGCGGCAACATCCACGGGCTCCTCAGGGCGCGGGGCCACGCGCGCCGATCCCGAGCTCGCAAGGTTCCGGATCCACGCCACGTTGCCGTTCGGATGGCCGACGTACCAGTGCCCGTCGACCCGGATCAGCCCGACGAGCACGCTCCGCTCCCGACCCGTCCTTCGACCTCGCACGCTGAGCCTCGAGGTGATGCCGATGCCGACGCTGAACCATGTCCAGCGCAGCAGCGGATCCACGATGCGGAGGAAAGCATAGGTCGCGCGGAACACGAGGCTCCACGTGGCCGATCGGCGAGGCGTCATGTCCTGCATACGCTGCAGCCGGGGTGCCGTATCGGCGCAGCATCGTTTCGGAGCGACGCCGAGGCGGCGTGCAATCCACCGCCCCGGCGCCTGGCTCGCATCCTCTGTAGCACCAGAAGGTACGAGATGAGGCCATCGTACGCGGCTGCGACCGATGGGGCTGACCGGCAGACCACGGGTCCTTCGGATCACACGCATCAGGCGCAGAATCGAAGCGACAATCACCCCGAGCACAGAGCAGCGCAGGAGACACTCACCGATGTCCGAAGAGCGCCCGCACGCCATCACGCCGCCCGAACCCCAGCCCGTGACCAACCTGGCAGACCCGCGAGCCATTCAGATCCTGAGCACCGAGCACTGGAGCCTCCTGGCCACCCGCAGTCTCGTCTACAACGAGGCGTTCACGCGCGGCGGGATGTTCCTCAGCTTTCTGTCGATGTCCTTCGTGGCCCTCGCGCTCCTCGCCCAGGCGATGGCCTTCGGCGACCAGTTCCTTGCCGTCGCCGCGATCCTGCTGGCCTTCGACCTTGTCATCGGCCTGACCACGTACGGCCGCATCATGGGCGCGAACGAGGACGACCTGCGCACGGTGCACGGCATGGCGCGCATTCGGCACGGCTACACGGAGATCGCGCCCACCGTGACCCGATACCTCACGACCCCAATCCACGATGACGTCGACGCCCTGATGATGGTGTATGGAAGCCCGTCCTCATCCGGCCTGGGTGTCATCCTCTACGGGCTGACGACCTCGGGCCGGCATGATCGGGCTCATCACCTCGATGGTCGGAGGCGTGCTCACAGGTGTCCTGGGCCTGATGTTCGGGGCGGCCGGCGCAGCGGTCTGGATCGGCGTTGGCGGCGCCGCGCTGGTCTTCGGCATGCTGGTCCTCCTCACGACTGGCAGGGTCGCGCGCACCCAGGCCGCGATGCCGGCGCTGTTTCCGTCACCGGAGACATCGTCCGCTTCGGAGATGCAAAGATGAGAGGGAAATGGCTCGCGC
>JBHENV010000224.1:0-4019 GCA_046261895.1 Candidatus Limnocylindria bacterium | reverse complement strand
GCGCGGCGCATTCGCAATCCGCTCGGCCGTGAGATAGGCGGGCCAAAACGGTTGCGAGATCACGACATCGGCGTCAGCAAGCTCTCGATCGAGGACCGAGTCCGGCCCCTCCTTGTCCGACGTGACGACCAACGTGTGCCCGCCGCTTTCGAGAAACTGCCGCAGCCCGAGCTCACCGGAGACGCTGCCCAGGAGCTCCCCGGGCTGAAAGTCGATCCCCGCGGGCGTCGGCGCGGTCTGGCCGTTGTGGTAGCCCTCGATCTTGGGTATCTCGTCTCGGGCGTAGGACGTCGGGTAGCCGTCGACAGGATCGTTGTACAGGACACATAGGACCTTAGCCATCGCTGTTTGCTGACCTCCCTGATCGTTGCGCTCGAGGTATGCCCGTTCCATGGGTCTCAGCCTATGGCCTGACGACAGGACTTCAGCAGGCCGCGGCGGCGCGAGTGACCAAGATCAGGCCGGCAGGATCGAGACCGCCGTGACCGGCGTCGTACGGAGATTGCCGATGATGAGGCGCTCGCCCGGGACGATCCGGGGGACCGTGGACTCCCAGCCACTCGCACTCCAGGCGATGCCGGGCCCGTCGGCCGGCATCCGACGCCAGTGCACGCCGTCCTCGCCGATCGAGAGCACGTAGGTCGAGCCGGATGCCGTTCGCGCGAGCACCACCGAATTCATGGCCGTCCACCTCGTCGTTGCGGGCATCATCTCGGTCCATCGGCTCATGCGTCAAGGTCGAAATG
This sequence comes from Candidatus Limnocylindria bacterium, assembly GCA_046261895.1. GTDB lineage: Bacteria > Chloroflexota > Limnocylindria > QHBO01 > QHBO01 > JACDBZ01. The sequence continues at coordinate 3,273 of JBHENV010000224.1, read as the reverse complement.
TCGGTAGGCTGCGGGTCACCCAACGGAGGCCTCGCGCGATGGACTGGTATCCCTGGCTCAAGACGCTCCACATCTTCTTTGCGATCGTGGCGGTCGGGCTGAACATCAGCTACGCGGTCTGGCAGGCACGGGCCGCGCGGGAGCCCGAGCACACCGGATACGCGCTGCGTGGGATCAAGTTCCTGGACGACCGGATCGCCAACCCGGCCTACGCCGGCCTGCTGGTGGTGGGCATCCTGCTCGTCCTGCTCGGCCCGTGGGAGTTCACCCAGCTATGGGTGGCGGCGGCCATCGGCCTCTACCTGGTCATGGGCGCGGTCGCGTTCATCTTCTACTCCCCGACGCTCACGAAGCTGATCGCCAGCTACGAGTCGGGAGGCGCGGCGACCGCCGAGTTCCGGACACTCAGCGGGCGCAGCAGGGTTGTCGGCATACTTCTCGCGGTGCTCGTGGTCGCGATCATCGTGCTGATGGTGGTGAAGCCGGGCGCTGGCTCATGACGGACCGATCTGACGCGACCGTTTCGAGGAAGCATTGGACCGATGCCGCGGGAGGATCTGGCGTGGACGGTGACTTCTTCCCCGACGTCGCGAGCCGTATCATCTACCGAGGCCTGGACTCTCACGATCCGCTCTCGTTCAAGGTCTACGACCCTGATCGGATGGTGCTCGGCAAGCGGATGGAAGAGCACCTGCGCCTGGCGGTCTGCCTCTGGCACTCCTTCAACTGGCCGGGGTCCGATGTCTTCGGCAGCGGCACCTTCGATCGTCCGTGGCTGACGGCAGGCTCCGAGCCGATGGCGGCGGCCGAGACAAAGCTTGCCGCGGCCTTCGAATTCGTGGAGAAGCTGGGCGTCCCGTTCTTGTGCTTCCACGATCACGACATCGCGCCGGAGGGCCGAACGTTCGCAGAGAGCCGCGCGAACCTCGATCACATGATCGGCCTGGCGGAGGCCCACATGCAGCGCACCGGCATCGGCCTGCTGTGGGGCACCGCGAACCTGTTCACCCACCCGAGGTACGCGGCGGGCGCCGCGACGAATCCGGATCCCGAGGTGTTTGCGTACGCGGCCGCACAGGTCAAGGTCATGCTCGAGGCGACGCATCGGCTCGACGGCGCCAACTACGTGCTGTGGGGTGGCCGCGAAGGCTACGACACGCTGTTGAACACCGACCTGCGCCGTGAGGACGCCCAGCTTGCTCGCTTCCTGACGATGGTTGCGGAGCACAAGCACCGGATCGGCTTCAACGGGACCCTCCTCATCGAGCCGAAGCCGCAGGAGCCGGCCAAGCACCAGTACGACTACGACTCTGCCTCGGTGCTCGGTTTCCTCACGCGCCACGACCTTGCCGGCGAGTATTGCGTCAACCTGGAGGTCAACCACGCCACCCTCGCGGGCCACAGCTTCCACCACGAGGTGGCCCATGCGATCGCGCACGGCACGTTCGGCAGCGTGGATGCCAACCGCGGCGATCCCCAGAACGGGTGGGACACTGATCAGTTCCCGAACTCGGTGGAGGAGCTCGCGCCGTCGCTCTACGAGATCCTCCGGGCGGGCGGCTTCACGACCGGTGGCTTCAACTTCGACACCAAGCTGCGTCGCCAGAGCCTGGACCGATACGACCTCTTCCACGGTCACATCGGCGCCATCGACACGCTCGCGCGGGCTCTCGTCGTCGCCGCCGGGATGATCGAACGAGATGGGCTCGAGCCGATGCGCGAGAGGCGGTACCGCGGTTGGGACGGGGAGCTCGGGACCGAGATCCTGTCCGCGGCGTCATCCCTCGAGGCGCTCGAGGAACGAGTTGCCGAAGGCGAGATCGATCCGCGGCCGGTGTCGGGCCGCCAGGAGCTCCTCGAGAACCTGGTGAACCAGGAGATCTGGGCTGCGGAGCGTGGCGGCTGACCCGTGGATCACGTCCTCGGGATCGACGTGTCCACCACCGCCACCAAGGCGGTGCTGCTGGACGAGGCGGGCACCGTCGTCGGACGAGGCATCTCCGAGTACGACCTCAGCGTCCCGCGGCCCCTCTGGAGCGAGCAGGATCCACGGCTGTGGTGGGAGGGATCGGTGCATGCCATCAGGTCCGTCCTTGGCTCGACCGGCGTCCGTGGCGACGAGGTCGTGGCCATCGGCCTCACCGGCCAGATGCACGGTGCCGTTGTCCTGGACGCGGCCGGGGACGCGCTCCGCCCCGCGATGCTCTGGAACGACCAGCGAACGGCCGACGAGTGCGATCTCATTCGTCGGGTGGTCGGCCCTGAGCGCCTGATCGAGATCACCGGCAACGATGCCCTCACGGGCTTCACGGCCCCGAAGCTGGTCTGGATCCGCGACCATGAGCCGGACGTCTGGAGCCGGGTCGCGCACGTGCTCCTGCCAAAGGACGACGTTCGGCGCCGGCTCACCGGCGAGTACGCCTGCGACAAGGCGGATGGCGCCGGCACCCTGCTCTTCGACCTGGCGGCGCGGGACTGGTCGGACGAGGTGCTCGACGCCCTGGAGATCGATCGAGCCTGGTTGCCACGCACCTGGGAAGGACCGCAGATCACCGGATCGGTGACGGCCGAAGCGGCCGCGGCGACCGGCCTGTCGGCCGGCACACCCGTCGTGGCCGGGGGCGGGGATCAGGCAGCCAACGCGGTCGGCGTCGGAGCGGTGACGACGGACGTCATGGCCGTCTCCCTCGGGACCTCCGGAGTGGTGTTCGCGACCACCGAGCGGCCTGCCTTCGACCCGCATGGGCGGGCCCATTCGTTCTGCCATGCGCTGCCGAGCCGATGGCACATGATGTCGGTCATGCTCTCCGCGGCCGGCAGCCTGCGCTGGTTCCGCGACGTCGTCGCACCGGGTGTCGACTACGAGGCCCTCACCGCGGAGGCAGCCGATGTCACGGCCGGGAGCGACGGCCTGACGTTCCTCCCCTACCTCAGCGGCGAGCGGAGCCCGCACGCGGACCCATTGGCTCGCGGCGCCTTCGTCGGCCTCACGATCTCTCACCAGCGGCGCCATCTGACCCGGGCGGTGCTCGAGGGCGTCGCCTTTGGCTTGCGCGACGGGATGGATCTGCTGATGGGCGCCGGCATCGGCAAGCCGACACAGATTCGAGCGTCCGGCGGGGGCAGCGCCAGTGCACTGTGGCTTCAGATCCTTGCCGATGTGCTGGGTGCCGAGATCGCCACCGTCGGCACCGCGGAGGGGGCCGCATTCGGCGCCGGCCTCCTGGCGGCCGTGGGAGCCGGCTGGTATCCGACCGTCGAGGCGGGCTGCGA
>JBHENV010000223.1:0-28046 GCA_046261895.1 Candidatus Limnocylindria bacterium | reverse complement strand
AACGCCAGGAAGAAGGCGACGAAGGCGAAGGCCTGGAGCGTGTCGGCATACGCGAAGCCGCGCAGCGCCTCGTAGCCGAACGTGAACGGCTGGCCGCTGGCGGCGTGGGCGATGGCGACCGCGAGGATCGCCACCAGCATGAGCAGCGAGCCGACAAGGGTGTAGATGACGAACTTGACGGTTGCGTAGATCCGCCGCGGGCCGCCCCACACGCCGATGATCACGTACATCGGGAAGAGGCTGATCTCCCAGAAGACGTAGAACAGGAACAGGTCGAGCGCCACGAACACGCCGAGCATGCCCGTCATCAGCACCAGCAGCGCGATGTAGTACTCCTTCACCCGCTTCTGGATCGGCTCCCACGAGTAGAAGATGCTGACCACGCTCAGGACCGTGGTCAGCAGCACGAGCACCATGGAGAGGCCGTCCACGCCCAGCGTGTAGCGCATCCCGAACGCCTCGATCCACGGCAGGTCCTCGCGGAACTGGAACTCTGACCCGCCCGCGTCGTAGCCCAGCAGCAGCATCGAGAAGACGAGGCTGGTAAGGGCCGCAAGCAGGGCCATCCAGCGAATCGCGCGATGGTTCGTGCCCGGCACGACGAGCAGCAGCAGCACCCCGATGATCGGCGTGAAGACGACGAGTGAAAGGACCGGCACGCCGTCCATTACTCGCCCCCCGCCGGCATGCGGCTTTCCGCCAGATACCGATCGGAGCGGTGCGCGGCGGTGGGCACACGCATCAGCGCACCACCGTCGCGAGCACGATGAGTACGACCGCCAGCCCGCCGGCAATGCCGAGTCCGTAGTTCTCGACGCGTCCGGTCTGAGTCTTCCGGAGGCCGCCACCCACGGTGCCAGCCAGCCAGCCAGCCCCGTTCACCGCGCCGTCGATCACCTTGGCGTCGAACCACCACAGCGCATTGCTGAGGAGGACCCCGCCGCGCGACCAGACGAGCTGATAGATGTCATCGACGTAGTACCTGTTCACGCTGGCGCGGTACATCCCCGGGCCGAGGCCGAAGGGGATGCGCTCCACGAAGCGACCTGCGGACTCCGGCTGCCGCACGTACCAGCGATGCGCCAGCCAGACGCCGGCCGCCGCCACGGCCGCGCCGACCAGGAGGAGCAACCCGCCGAGGCCGAAGGGCTCGAATCCGTGATGGTCACCGTCCGCGATCGAGCCGGGCAGCACGCCGGCGTGCGCCTCCTCGGCGGCGTGGAAGACCTCCTCGAGCCAGCCGTGGATCAGCCCGCCCTCGGGCGGAATACCCAGGACGAGGCCGGCACCGATGGTCGGGATGGCGAGGATGACGAGCGGCGCCACCATGGTCGGTGCGCTCTCGTGGATGTGATCCCAGACCGCCCGGGGGCCGCGCCACTGGCCCCAGAACGTCATGAAGATCATGCGGAATGTGTAGAAGGCGGTCATGAACGCGACGATGGTGCCGACGACGTAGAAGACCAGATAGCCACGGTTGAACGACTCGGCCAGGATCTCGTCCTTGCTGAAGAAGCCGGAGAAGATCGGGATGCCGGCCAGCGCCAGGGAGCCGATCACCATGGTGGCGTAGGTCCAGCGCATCCTCGCTCGCAGGTTGCCCATGTAGCGCATGTCCTGCTCGCCGCCGGCCCCGTGGATGACCGAGCCGGAGCCCATGAAGAGCAGGCCCTTGAAGAAGCCATGGCTGACGAGGTGGAAGATGGCGGCCGTCCAGGCGCCGATGCCGAGGGCGAAGAACATGTAGGCCAACTGGCTCACGGTGCTGTAGGCGAGGACCTTCTTGATGTCGTTCTGCGTCAAGGCGATGGCGGCCGCGAAGATGGCGGTGAAGACGCCGATGAGGGCCACCACCCACATTGCGGTCGGGGCCTCGATGAAGATCGGGTTGGCGCGCGCCACCAGGTAGACGCCGGCGTTGACCATGGTCGCCGCGTGGATGAGGGCGCTGACCGGCGTGGGACCCTCCATCGCGTCCGGCAGCCAGACGTGGAGGGGAAACTGGGCGCTCTTGCCGACGGCGCCGGCGAAGAGGAGGAGGGCGATGATGGTGACCGTTCCCTCGTCGAGCGTCCCGATCCGCTCGAAGACCTCGTGGAAGCTCAGCGTGCCGAGGTTGACCCAGATCATCATGATCCCGAGCCCGAAACCGAAATCTCCGACCCGGTTGACGATGAAGGCCTTCTTCGCGGCGCCAGCCGCCGAGGGCTTCTTGTACCAGTAGCCGATCAGCGCGTAGCTGCACAGGCCCACCGCCTCCCAGCCGACGTACAGCATCAGGAAGTTGTCGCCGAGGATCAGCAGCAGCATGCTGAACATGAACAGGTTCAGGTAGGCGAAGAAGCGCCAGAAGCCGCGGTCGCCGTCCATGTAGCCGATCGAGTAGATGTGGACCAGGAAGCCGACGGTGCTGACGACCAGCAGCAGCATGGCGGTGAGTGAGTCGACCAGGAAGCTGATGTTGATGACGAAGTCGCCCGAGGCGATCCACTCGTAGATCGTGACCTCGTACTCGTTGCCGCCGAAGATGACCGCCGCGAAGACGATCATGCTGAAGATCCACATCAGCCCCACCACGGCGGTCGGGATGATCCAGGACCGGTAGCGCGGGCGCTCGGCGCCCGGTGCGACGTGACCCGACTGTCCCAGGCCGTCGTCGAACTCCGCAGGGATGACGCCGCCCGCGCCTTCAGCGTTGGCCAGGTCGTCCGCGTGGCCCGCGTGCGGCGAGGTGGCTCGCTGCTCCTCCTCGCTCGGCACTCCGCGGAACCCGCTGTCATCGGCCGCGTCGTGCGCGTCCCGCGAGCCGGCGGGGCGGTGGGCCGGCGCGTGCGTGTCATCGGCGTCGTCGCCGGGACCCTCAGGTCCACCGTGGACGGCGTGCGTCGGAACATGGTCGAGGCGTGGTCCGACAATGACGGCGAGGAGGAACCCGACCAGGGGCAGCGCGGGGATGAGGGCGATCAGCAGTTCCATCGGTCTCCGCCTACTCCTTCAGGTCGGAGTACTGGTCGACCTCGGCTGTCTGGCGGGTGCGAATGATGGCGATCACGAGGGCCAGGCCGACGGTCACTTCGGCCGCCGCGACGGCCATGATCATCAGCGAGAAGACGGCTCCCGCGTTCGCATCTGCGGGTAGGAAGGCGTTGAACGCCACCAGGCTCAGGTTCACCGCGTTGAACATGAGCTCGATGCTGATCAGCATCAGGATCGCGTTCCGGCGGGCCATGAAGCCGAACGTGCCGATGCCGAACAGCGCGGCCGAGACCAGCAGGTAGCCCTCGAGCGCCATCGGTCAGTTCGCTCGCTCGTCCTCTTCCGGCCGGCGGGCCAGGAAGATGGCGCCGATGATGGCAACCAGGATCAGGAGGCTGATGATCTCGAACGGGAGGGCGAATGTGGTGAAGACGGCGTTCGCGATGGCGTCCACGGCAGCTCCGACGGGGACCGTCGCGACGGCCCAATCGGTCTGGATCACGGCCCAGGCGACAAGGCCGATGAGTGTCAGCGCGATGACAGCGGCGATCGGGACCTGGCGGTGGAACGGCGCGGGCAGGTTCGCATCCCCGGCCTGGGTGAGCATGATCGCGAAGAGGATGAGCACGCTGATGGCGCCCAGGTAGATCAGGACCTGGGCGGCGGCGACGATGGGTGCGCCGAGCAGCGCATACATGCCGGCCAGCGAGCCGAAGCAGATCATCATCGCCACGGCCGAGTGGATGATGTTGCGCAACGTCACCACGGCGATCCCGGCCCCCACAACGCCGATTGCGAGCAGGAAGAAGAGCACGCTGGAGATGTCCAGGGCGGAATGCTCCCTAGAGAAGGATTCGAGCGCTCATGGATCCCGGATGGGAACCGCGCCCGATTCTAGCGCAGGCATTGCGCGGTCGCGCGATCAGCCCGTACCCTTCGGACGCCGCCGGCCCCGGCGGTGAAGAGAGGACACCTTGGAGATGGAGATCACGATGACGAGACGGACTGCCCCGATGCTCGCGGCCATCGTACTGACCATGGCCGCCTGCGGAGGCGGTGGCGGCGGCGGTGGTGATGAGGGGGCCGACAACCCGACGACCGCCGAGGTCGAGGCGGGCGACGAGCGCGTCGCTCATCCGCTCGCCCCGGGTCGGTATCGGCTCACCGTCACCGAGGACTGCGAGGACTACACCGTCTCGATCACACAGGACGGCGGCGACTTCGTCTACTCCGTCGACAATTCGCCGATCCGGATCGTTCTCGTCAACGACGTGCCCGGTGGCAACTTCTTCATCGAGCAGACGAACGAAGCCTGCACCGATTGGAGCCTCGCTCTGACCCGCGTGAGCGGCGGCGGCTGAGGCCCGCGGCCCGCTAACCGCCTCGCGGCCCGCGACTTGAACATTGTGCCGCAGCGGGCGCAAATGCTTCAGTTCCGGCCGCGCGTTTGAAGAAAGTGCCGCTGCGAAACCATTAGCCGGCAAGGAGGCCCTCCGCCCGCTCAACTGAGCGTCGGATACGACCCGTGCTTCCTTCTAACTGCCCCGCACGTGCACATTCTGCAAGTCGGGCCGATTCGCCCTTCGAGTTTCACTTCCGGCGTCTCTCGCGTTCATGCGCTCTCACAGTGAGTCTCGAAGGTCTTGGTGATCGTGACCGTGGCGGCCGGTCGGGCGCAAAGATCGAACGATCAGCCGACTCACCCCGCCACTACAGTGACGACCATACCTCGCGTCGGCAAGGGACGGAGCGTGACGAAAGGGATGGTGGAACGGGCGTCGGCCGGTCTACCTGGCCCCTCGTAGACCGTCAGCAGATCTAGCGGGTAGGGCGCTCCCGGTCGGACATCTCGAGGATGTCGAGCATGGGCAGGTCGCGCTGGTACTCGCTGAACTCGAACTCCGGGCCGCACCGCAGGGCGTCATACGGGCAGGCATCGGCGCAGATGCCGCAGAAGATGCAGCGGCTCACGTCGAACTGGTAGGTCTCCAGGATGCGCGGCCGCGGCATGAGCGCGCCCACCGGGCAGGTCTCGGCGCATCGGCCGCAGCTCACGCATGGCGTCTCGTTGAGTGACACGAAGTCGGCGGTGGTGACGAGCGAGTCGAAGCCCTTGCCGATGAAGTCGTAGCAGCCGGCACCGACAATCTCCTTGCAGACCTGCGCGCAACGGCCGCAGTCGATGCAGCGGCTGTAGTCGCGCAGGATGAAGCTGTGCGTCTCGTCGCGGCCGTAGCCGTGGTTGACGCCGACATACGGGTTGTCCTGGATCGAGCGTTCGTCGATCGCCATGTTGAGCGTCGTCTCGTACTCGATCGCCGCCTCGCGCAGGTCGCAGTGGCCGATCGCCTCGCAGGTGCACTGCAGGCATCGACCGGCCTCGGCCATCGCCTGGTCGCCGGTAAAGCCGAACTCGTACTCGTTGAAGTTTCCCCGCCGCTCATCGGCCTCCTGCTTGCCCATGATGGCGCGAGGCTCCTTCACGTCGTCCGTGAAGGGGACGATGGTGAGGAAGTTCGGCTGCGGCTCGGTGACGATGCGGCGCACCTGCGGGTCGTCGAGGTCGTGGCCGCGCAGCCAGTAGTCGATGGCGTAGCTGGCGCGTCGAGCCTCGCCGATCGCCTCGACCACGGTGGCGGCGCCGGTGCGCACGTCGCCCGACGCGAAGACCTTCGGGACGTCGGTGCGGAAGATGTGCTCCTCGGCGACCAGCGTGCCGCGCCGCGAGACCTCGAGCCCGGCGCGGATTTCCTCGGGCTCGGAATCGATCCACGACAGGTCCGGCCCCTGGCCGATGGCACCCAGAACAGTGTCGCACTCGACGATGAACTCGGTGCCGGGCATCGGCTCCGGGCGGCGGCGACCCTGCTCGTCCGGCTCGCCGAGCTTCATGCGCTGGAACTCGACGCCGGTGACCTTGCCGTCGTCGCCGGTTACGACCCGCGTCGGCGCGGCCTGGAAGATGACCCGCGCGCCCTCCTCGATCGCCTCGTGCACCTCGTCCGCGGCCGGCATGTCCTTCAGGTCGCGGCGGTACACGAGGGAGACCTCCGCCGCACCCTGGCGCACGCTGGTGCGGGTGCAGTCGATGGCGGTGAAGCCACCACCGATGACGACGACGCGAGCCCCCTTCAGGCGCGGCACGGGCACGCCGCGGGTCGAGTTGTAGAGGTTCTCCAGCGCGTTGACCGTGCCGTCCGCGCCCTCACCCGGGATGCCGAGCTCGTTGGGCTTGTAGCAGCCGATGCCGACGTAGATGGCGTCGTACTCGTCGATGATGTCGCCGAGATGGAAGTCACGCCCGAGGCGCATGTTCGGCTTGAACGTCGCGCCGAGCTCCCAGACGTGGTTCAGCTCGCGGTCCATCCAGCCCTTCGGCAGCCGATACTGCGGGATCCCGTAGCGGAGCATGCCACCCTGCTCGGGGTCGGCCTCGAAGACGTCGCATTGGTGTCCGCGCAGCTGCAGGTAGTAGGCGGCGGTCATGCCGGCCGGCCCCGCACCGATGATCGCCACGCGCCGGCCGGTGGGCGGATCCTTCGGCCACGGGATGGGAGCCGGGGCATCCACCTCGAGCACGCGATCGGCGCAGTAGCGGTGCGAGTCCCGGATGGCGATGGCGGTGTCGACCTCCTCCCGCCGGCAGTGCGTCTCGCAGGGCGCCGGGCAGACGCGGCCGAGGATCGCCGGGAAGGGAAGCGATCGCTTCAGGATGCGCGTCGCCTCCTCCCAGTTGCCGAGCGTGTTCTGCTTCAGGTAGCCCGGGATGTCGACGCGGGTGGGGCACTTGAACTGGCACGGCGGCAGGCAGTAGGCATCGTGATCGCTGAAGATCAGCTCGAGCACCATCCGTCGATTCTCGATGACGCGCTCGGAGTGGGTGGTGATGACCATCCCCTCGGTGATCTGCGTGCCGCAGCTGATCGGGGTGTCGTCGCGTCCCTCGATCTCGACCGCGCAGATGCGGCAGGCGCCGTACGGGGCCAGCTTGGGCTCGTAGCAGAGGGTCGGGACGTCGATGCCGAGGACGCGGCAGGCCTGGAGGATCGTCTGCCCCTCCTCGACCCGGAGCCCCTGCCCGTTGATGGTGACCCCGATCTCCTTCGTGCCGGGCACCATCGGCCAGATGGGGGCATAGTCGTCGACCTGCCCGTTCCCCGAGCTGCCGTTGCCGGCGTGACCGTTCGTCGTTCCGAAGCCCATCGCGCGTATCCTAGCCAGGCTGAGCGCCGGCCGCCGGATCGACTCCGGCCAGCGGCTTGAGGAGGGGTCGGACGTCATCGGTCCGGCATGCGCCGGCCAGGCAGACGCCGCGCTCCGCGTGCGCCCCGTACTCGTCGGCGAAGCGGTCGAGCGTGGTCAGGATCGGCCCGGATGCGAGCCGTTCCAGCTTACAGAGGGCGGTGTCGCTCACCTTGCGCGAAAGCTCGCGGAGCAGGATGAAGTCGTTCGGGCGCGGCGTGGCGGCCAAGATGCGATCGAGCGCCTCGAGCAGCCGCTTCGTGCCGATCCGGCACGGCACGGCCTTGCCGCACGCCTCTCGGGCGTTGAAGTCGGTGAAGAAGCGGGCCGTGTCCACCATGCAGGTGGCACTGTCGGTGACGAGCACGGATCCGGAGCCGATGATCGCGCCGGCCCCCTCGAGCGACTCGTAGTCGTAGGGTAGGTTGAGCGAGCCCGCGTCGATCGCTCCGCAGCCCGGACCGCCGACGAAGAGCGCCTTGGTCGTGCCGGTGCCGCCGCCCGCCATGCCGAGCAGATCGAGCAGGGGCGTGCCGAGCGGAAGCTCCAAAACGCCGGCCTCGCCGACGCGCCCCATAATCGTGACGAGCTTGGTGCCCCGGCTGCGCTCGCTGCCGACCGACGCGAAGGCGTCGGAGGAATGAGCCATGATCCAGGCGACGTGGGCCAACGTCTCACCGTTCTGCACGATCGTTGGTGCGTTCCACAGCCCGTCCTGGGCCGGGTACGGCGGTCGGATGAGCGGCATGCCGCGGTCGCCGGAGAGCGCGTTGATAAGCGCCGTCTCTTCGCCCGCGACATAGGCGCCGGAGCCCTCCCACACGCTGAGCTGCACGCTGGTGTCGGTGCCGAGGACCAGGTATCCACCCAGGTGGGCGTCGGTCGCCTCGCGAACGGCGGTCTGCAGCCGCTCGATGGCGGTGGTCCAGTCACGGCGCACCGCGATGATCGCCTCGCTGGCACCGACCGCATAGGCCGCGATGACGAGCCCCTCGACCACGAGATGTGGATTTCCCTCGGCCAGCGTGCGATCGCCGAGCGCACTAGGGTCGGCCGCCATCAGATTGGCGACCACGATCCGGCGGTCGGCGGCCGTGTCACGGGCGACGCGCCACTTGGCGGCGGTCGGATAGCCGGATCCCCCGCGGCCGCGGAGGCCCGCCGTCTCGATCTCGCCGATGACTTCCTCAGGAGCCAGCCTGGTGATCGCGCGCTCGAGGCCGGCATAGCCACCGTGCTCACGGTAGCTGGTGAGGCTGGTCGGATCGACGCGGCCGATGTCGGTCAGCAGGCGGCGCTCGCCGCCGCCGAGGATCCGGATCTGGGGCGAGACCGTGCCCGTCATATCAGCGAGCGCTGCCGGCCGTCGTCGCGGCCATCCGCTCGGCGAGGATGTGCCGCGCCCGCGCCTCGTCGAGCGGGCCGTAGACCAGGGTGTCGACCCGGATCGCCGGGCTGATCGTGCCGGCGCCGACGTCGCTGCGCGTCTCGAGCGTGAAGCGGCCGTCGGGCGTCGTCTCGCCGGCACGGATGCCGAGCTCCTGCTCCAACGCCGCCAGGAGCCGGTCGCCGCCGGAAAATCGACAGGACGCGCAGTTGCAGACCGTGACGACGTGGCCGTCGGCGGGGAGCAGGCGGAAGCCGCCCAGCCCGGCCGCACCGAAGACCTGGGCCCAGTGGATGCTCATCCGGTCGCTGATTCGGCGGAGCGCCTGCTCCGGCAGATACCCGTATCGATCCTCGATCGGTCGGAAGATGGCGATGAGCGCCTCGGGCCGCCCGCCGAAGCCGGCGATCACCGCGTCCACGAACGGCGCGTCGATCGTCTCGTCCCAGCGGGCGGCGTTGCGCATCGGCCTCGCCGCCAGGCCGGCACGGCGGTACGCATTGGGATCCTTGCGCTCGTCGTAGACCTCCGGCATGCCGTATCGGATCCGGTTGCCCTCCGAGTCGAAGCCGCTCATGTCGATCGCCTCGACGGGGCAGACCTGCGCACACTGGAAGCAGACCTCGCACTTGTGCTCGCCGAACGGGTCGTAGATCAGGTCCAGGCGACCACGCCATCGGTCGGGGATCTCGGGACGCTGCTCGGGGTACTGGCGTGTCACCTTCGGTGCAAAGAAGTTGCGGAAGGTGGTCGCCATGCCCTTGGCGATGCCGATGCCGGGGAAGGCCATCTCTCAGATCCTCACAGGTCGAATACGACGACCGCGATGGCGGTGATGAACAAATTCACCAGCGCGAGCGGGAGCAGGACCTTCCATGCCATGCCCATCAGCTGGTCGACCCGGACGCGCGGCAGCGTGGCTCGCAGCCAGACCGCGACGAACACGAAGATGTACGTCTTCAGGAAGAACCAGAAGGCGCCATAGAGCGTCCCGCCGAAGCCGTCCAGCTGGGCCGGGAACGGCCAGGGCGCCAGCCAGCCGCCGAAGAAGAGGCTGACCAGGATGCCGCTCATGATGAAGAGAGCGACGTACTCGGCGAAGAAGAAGAAGCCGAAGCGCATGCCGGAGTACTCGGTGAAGGGGCCGGCCACCAGCTCCGAGTCCGCCTCGACCATGTCGAACGGGGTGCGATTCACCTCCGCGAGGCTGCTGACGTAGAAGATTCCCAGGCCGATCGGCTGCCAGACCAGCAGCCAGCCGTGCTCCAGCTGCCAGGCGATCAGCTCGCTGAAGCTGAGGGTTCCGGCCAGTACCACGGCGCCCACGATGGAGAGGGTCAACGGGATCTCGTAGCTCACCATCTGCGCCGCGCTGCGCAGGCCGCCGAGCAGCGAGTACTTGTTGTAGCTCGCCCAGCCGGCGACGAGGAGCCCGACCACCGAGAGACCAAGCACGGCGAAGAAGTAGACGATGCCGATGTTGAGGTCGGCGGCGATGGCGCCGGGCGCGAACGGGATGACGAGCATGCTCATGGCGGCCGCCATGTAGACCATCCATGGCGCCAGGGTGAAGGTCGACCGGTCCGCCTGGTCGGGGACGGTGTCCTCCTTGGCGAGCACCTTGAACCCGTGGATCGTGCTCTGGAACATGCCGCTCGGCCCCACCCGGTTCGGTCCGATCCGGAGGTTCATTCCCGCGATCACCTTCAGCTCCATCTGGATGATGACGAACGCGGTCGGCACGGTGAGGAGGAGCAGCAGGGTCGTGGCCAGCAGGAAGCGCCCGATGCCGAGGAGCAGCTCGAGGTCCATCGGTTACTTGTCCACGCCGCCCATGACCGGGTCGAAGCTCGCCATGACCGCCATCGTATCGGCGACGAGGCGTCCCGGCATGAGCTTTGGGAGGGCCTGGAGGCTGATGAAGCTCGGGTCGCGCATGCGGAACCGATACGGGTTCGGGCCGCCGTCGCTGATGGCGTAGACGCTGTACAGGCCTCGAGGCGACTCGATGGCCGCGTACGCGCGCCCGGGCCTGGGCCGGATGATGCCCGGTACCTGCGCCTGGACCGGGCCGTGCGGCATCTTGTCGATGATCTGGTCGATCAGGTGGATGCTCTGCTTGATCTCGGCGATGCGCTGGAGATAGCGAGCGTACGAATCGCCACCCTCCTGGGTGATGACGTCGAACTCCAGCTCGTTGTAGATGGAGTACGGCTGCGCCCTACGGACGTCGAACGGGACACCGGACGCTCGAAGGTTCGGGCCGGTCACGCCGAGGCTGATCGCGTCCTGGCCGCTCAGCGTCCCCATGTTGATGGTGCGCGCGCGGAAGATCTCGTTGTCGGTGATCAGCCGCTCGTTCATCTCGATGTTCTTGAGCACCTTGCCGCGCCAGGTTCCCAGGCGGCTGAGGAACTCGTCGTTGGTGTCGAAGTTCACGCCGCCGACGCGGAAGTAGTTGAAGAGCATCCGCTGTCCGGCGATGGCGCTCAGCATGTCGACGATCTCGTCGCGATTGATGAACGCGTACAGGATCGGGGTCAGCCCTCCCATGTCTAGCGCCAGGAAACCCATCATCAGCCCGTGGCTGAAGACCCGGTTCAGCTCGACCACCAGCGCACGGATGTACTCGGCCCGCCTCGGCGGCCTGACCCCGTACAGCTTCTCGAACGCCATCGCCGGCGCGTGCTCGTTGTGCATCACCGACAGGTAGTCCATGGGGTCGACGTAGGTCAGCACCGTGGTGTAGGTGGCGTTCTCGCACAGCTTCTCCATGCCGCGGTGAAGGTAGCCGAGCACCGGGTCGATATCGACGATGATCTCCCCGCGAACCTTCACCACCAGGCGCATGACGCCGTGCGTGGAGGGATGCTGAGGGCCCATGTTGACGAGCATCTCGCCTTCCTCGAGGGCATAGACCTCGCGCTCGCGCTCCGTCTGCGGCGGACGGTCCGGGATGCCGACCTGGTCGAATCCGGCGTACTCACCACCCTGCGCGCGCACCGGCGCCAGGCCGGCCACCGCGCGGAGCCGCTCCTCCTCGATCCGATCAAGGTCGATCGGATCGGGAATTCGGACCTCTGGATCGAGCTTCGTCATCGCGGCCGGCTCTTGTCACCCAGCGTGTCGCCGTCCTCGACCGCCTCGGCGGGCGCGTCATCGCGATGCTCGCTGGTGGGGAACGTCACGCCCGGCGCCTGGTTGAAGCGGGTCAGGTCCCACGTCTCCGGCCGCTCGAGCGGCAGGACGCCCGCGGCCGCCGAGTCTGCCGCGTCATCGGGAAGGACGAAGTCCTTGCGGTGCGGGAATGATCGGTAGTCGGGGCTCATGTAGATCCGTCGCAGGTCGCGGTTGCCCTCGAAGACGATCCCCATCATGTCGTACATCTCGCGCTCGTGGAACATCGCGCCTTCCCACAGGTCGGTGATCGTCGGGATGCGTGGATCGAGGCGGTCGACATGCGCGCGAATGCGGAGCCAGCCCGGATGCTTCCAGCTGAACAGGTGGTAGACGACCTCGAAGTGCTCGCCCACCCCGTAGTCGACGGCACCGGCGTCGGCCAGCATGAAGAAGGCGAGCTCCTCGTCATCTCGCAGGGTGCGCAGGACGTCGTGAGCGCGCTCAGCATCGACCTGGTACTCGACGGTGTCCTCGTCGGTCCACAGGTTACTGAGGCCCGAGTCGAAGCGGTCGGCCAGCAGACGGACCAGCGCGCCGGCGGCGACGGGTGCGGTCAGCGCACGTCTCCTTCCCAGCGCGTGCGCTGAGGGCCGCGGTCGACGTACGTGCTCCACTGGCCCCGGCGCTGCTTGACCAGCTCGTGGAGCTTCATCATCCCGTAGATCAGCCCCTCCGGCCGGGGCGGACAGCCGGGAACGTAGACGTCGACCGGCATCACGCGATCGATTCCCTGGACGACGCTGTACGAGCGCTTGAAGCGTCCGCCCGACGTGGTGCAGGTGCCCATCGCGACGCACCACTTGGGTTCAGGCATCTGCTCCCACAGGCGAACGAGCGGTCCGGCCATCTTGGTGGTGAGCGTACCGGCTGCGATCAGCACGTCCGCCTGGCGGGGGCTGGCCCGGAATGGAAACATGCCGAACCGGTCGACGTCGTTGACACTGGTGGCGGTGCTCATCATCTCGATAGCACAGCACGAGAGTCCGGACAGGAGCGGCCAGAGCGAGTTGGCCCGGATCAGGTCGAGGATGTAGTCCGCCTTGGTCGGAATCACCTCGAGCAGGCCATGGAAGCCTCCCTGGGGGTGCTCCTCCATGCCGAACTCGCGCAGGAGGTGATCGTCCTGTGCCTGGTCCGGAATGATGATCGGGGCGGTGCCGGTCGGTGGCATCGGCTCCGGAGTGGTAGTGGTCGGTCGGTCTACTGCCATCGGAGGTCACCTTTCTTCCATGCGTACAGCTCGCCGAACATCAGGATCGCAAGGAAGATGCCGATCAGGATGATTCCCTGGAACTCGAGCGACCGTACCGTGATCGCCCACAGGTAGACGAAGATGATCTCGACGTCGAAGGCGACGAAGAGCAGCGCGTAGAGATAGAACGCCAGGCCGAATCGGCTCCACGTGTCGCCGATGGTGTCGACGCCCGACTCGTAGGGCAAACCCTTTTGCGGCCGCCGCCGCCGATGCGTGATCAGCCAGCTGAACAGGATCGTGGCGAACACGAAGATCGTCGCGGCAAACGCGAACCCGATGACGTAGACCAGTCCGGTGTGATCCATCTCCACTCCGGTGCACGCTGGTGCATGGCATGTCGGGCACGCCGCCCGACGCGTTAATGCTCGTTCAGTGGAGCGGGATTGCGAGGTGCTCGCCCGCTCGATTCACAGTCTAGCAGGGGCGCCTGCGCGCGTCGGCGGCCGCCCAGATGGCCGAAATGTCGCTCATACCCGGCCGGATCCCAAGCCGCGCTGAGTTTGGCCGATGTATCGGCTGGGGATAGGCGTGAAGGCCGCGCCGATGCAGGTCTCGTGCCGATTGGTGCACCGAAATTTCGGTCATACCCTGCCCGGATGGGCCGTCGGGCCGGTTCTGGCCGAAATATCGACGCTGGCAACACTTTGAAGGCTCCAATTAGCGGCCCTGCCACGCGGCCGCAACGATCAGCCGCAGCCCGTCGCTGACCAATGCATGGCCGCCGAACAAAAACGGGATTGATGCGTTCGCCGCCGCCTCGGTGAATTCTTTCAGCCAGGGCGTCTCGATGTGCCGGTGGTCCCCGAAGTCGGAGGCAAACCGCTCCTCCTCGGGCGGCCAGTCGGCGGCGTCCGATGAGCGGGCGACGGACGCCATGAGGACCCGCGTGTCGAGCACCACGGCGTCGCCGAGCCGGCTCAGCTCTTCGACCAGATCGGCAGGTGACGCGCGCGCCATGAGCGCGGCCAAGATGGATCGCGGATGGCTGTCGGGGTCGCGCGCCGAACGCATCCCGCGCTCCTCGACCAGGCAGCGGACGCGGCAGGCGGTCTCTGTCTCGAGCTCCTGCCAGGTGGTCATCGGGACCCGCCCGGCGACCACCAGCTCGCCCGACCGAGAGCGGATCACCTCGCCGATCCGCTCGAGGTGCGGGATCTCGAGCGATGCACCACCCGGCAGACGCGCCATCTCCAGGAACCCGCGCACCGTTCCGTCGAGTCGCCGCGGGCCCGTGCTTGGCAGCCGCGTGGCGAGGCGCAGGAGCGCGAGATCGAGCGTGGTGTCGACGTCGAAGCGGGTCCACGGCGTGCTGCCCACGTCGCGCCACGCGAAGCCAGCCTCGTTCAGGCGCCGCGGCGCCGCGTTATCGGTCTCGCAGTCCACGAGCACGGCCAGCGCGCGGTCGAGGTCGCCGGCCACGACGAACGCATCGGCGCTGAAGCGGTTGTTGGCGACGACCTCGCCCGGGATCGGGGAGAGGAGCGTGTCGAGCGCATCGTCGTCGACCAGGCAGAGGGCACCGCCGCCCGCATAGCCGATCGCGTCGACCGCGCCTTGGGCGTCAGCCAGGGCGACGCGGGCAGCATTGGCATACCAGCGGCCCCAATGGAACGGCCGCTCCACGGATGGCTGGAGCGAGGGCAGTGGCGCGACCGCCCCGCCGAGCCGCCCGAGGCGATGGGAGAGATCGGTCGCCAGCAGGCGCTGCCCGTCGGCCGCGATGGCGGCATGGGTTCCGAATGGCTGGCCGGACGGCGGCGTGGTGACCAGGATGAGCGGGGCCGGCCGCTCACGCATCGGTCGCGGTCGGTTCGGTCTCGCGGAGCCGATCGAGCTGCTCCAGGTGCATCAGGTCGTGGATGCCGATGAAGAGGAGCCATTCGCCGCAGCGCAGATGGCCGATGAGCGGGTGCCGCATCCGGCACCGCTCCAACTCGTGGCCCTTGATGCGCGCGGCGGCTGTGCGAATGGCGGCCCGCGACTTGTCGAGGTAGCGCGCCAGCTCGTCCACGCCGGCGTCCGGAGGTCCGGGAACCGACGGAACCACCACCGGTGCATCCCGGTCGGGCCACTCACCCGCGGCGTCGAGGGATGCCCAGGTGGCCAGGAAGCGGCGAGCGGCGGTGGTGTGCGCGAAGGCCTGCGCCACGTTCCAGTCCTCCTCGCCACCGGGCGTGCGAAGCAGCCGCTCCGGCAGAGCGCGGAGCACGCGCTCGAGCTCGTCACCCACCGCTTCCTGCTGCGCAAGGATCCGCGGTACGTCGCCTTCACCGACCCGGCTGCGCAGCTCGCGACGCACTGCCTTCAGCCCGGCAACGCTCCAGTCGAAAACGCGCCAGCAGGCCACGACGTCCGGTGCATCGGCCTCCAGGACGTCAAGCCAGCCCGAACGGGTGCTCATGCGCCGCCCGTGTTGGCGGGAGGCGGCAATCTGGCGGAAGCTCCCAACATCGGCGCACGATCCTGGACAACCATTCTTGTGGTGACTGTTGGGACGGCAGGGGGCCTGCCTGCCGGACGTCGGATCGGTTCAATCGTGCTCGACCCGACCGTGATCGGGGACAACCGATGACCGGAAGGCGGCCGATCAGTCACCCGGCGCATATCTGACCCCAACCTGGCTGCCGAGGGCGAGTCCGAATCACATGGCCCATTCTTGATCCAGTGTGGGCCGCCACGGGTCGATACCGGACACGCAGGGCAGCATACGCGCTGGAGCGGGCGATCGCGCCAGCCTTCCGATCGGGTAGTCAGAGGCGCTCGAAGCGCTCGACCTGCTGGACGAAGACGGTGGCACCGCCGACCTCCACCTCGACCGGGTAGGGCATGTAGAACTCGCCGGGCTCCATGATTGGTGGCATCGGGTTCACGAACTGCTTCCGGCTGTGGCAGTTCGCACTGATGATGGCGAGCACGTCGTCGACCTGGTCATTCTCCACCCCGACCAGGATCGTGGCGTTGCCCTGCTTCAGGAATCCGCCGGATGAGTTGAAGCGCGTCGCACGGTACTCCTTCTCGAGGAGCGCGTCGACGAGCGTGGCGGCGTCCTCGTTGTGCACGATGGCGGTGACGAGCTTCATCGGTGGGCGGCTCCTTCGTTGGGCGCGGCACGGCGAGGCGATGGCCGACGCCGATTATGGCGCAGGGGAGCACCCGAGGGCCACCCGCCACGCATTCCGCGGCACGTTCGACAGGAAGCGCTATCGAGCGCGCCCCCTGCGTGCCGATGGCGCTCTGGCGCAAGCACCTACGAAGTTCAGCCCGCTTTCCGCCGATCTGGCGCCTCCGTTTGTGCCCCGACGCAACCCCTGGTCGGAAGTAAGGTCATCCTCGTAGTTAATCGCGCCCCAGCGCAAACGGCCGTGTCAGACGAGCAGCCGGCGCTCCACCGCGGACCGAATCGCGGCATCGGCCTCCTCGACCGAACCGGAGCCATCCACGACCTCGAACCGGCCCGGCTCATCCGCCGCCAGGGCGAGGTACGCACTTCGCACCCGGTCGAAGAACGCCAGCTCTTCCGTGTCCTCGAAGCGATTCCACTCGGCCCGCCGGCGCGTGCGCTCCAGCCCGGCCTCCACCGGCAGGTCGAGCAGGAACGTCAGATCCGGCCTGAGCCCAGATGTGGCGAAGTCCTGGAGCCGGCGCATCTCCGCCATGTCGTTGCCGTATCCCGCTCCCTGGTAGGCGAGCGAGGAGTCGAGGTAGCGGACGCACACGACCCAGTCTCCGCGCTCCAGCGCCGGCCGGATCACGCGCGCCACGTGCTGCGCCCGCCCTGCGGCGTAGAGCAGCGCATCGGCCCGCGGGTCGAGGTCGTCGCTCATGCCACGCATATGGAGCACGATGCGCCGCACCTCGTCACCGAGCGGCGTGCCCCCCGGCTCCTGGGTCAACACGGTCGGCACTTCGCGCTGATTGAGCCAGCCCGCCAGGTGCCGAGCGGCGGTCGTCTTTCCGCTCCCTTCGGGTCCCTCGAGGGTGACGAAGCGCCCGGGCTCCGTCACGCCGGGGGCAGCACGCTGGTGGCCACGAGCGCCAGCATCACGACCGCCAGGATGACGACCAGGACGATGCGACCACCGCTTCCGCTCATCGCCAGCTCCGCCCTTCCTCGGGAATCAGCTCCACCCGCCGGTTCGGCTCGGAGCCGCGTGAGCGCGACATGAGCGCGTTCTTTTCGGCCATCTGGTGCTGGAGCCGACGGACGTACGCGTTCTGCGGCGCCAGCTCGATCGGTCGTCCTGAGGCCTGCACCAGGCCGATCGCCTCGGAGGTCTCGCGTAGCGCCGCCTCCTGCGGGTCAGCCTCGAGGTCGAACAGCGACGCGAGCATGTTCTGAATCTGCTGCGTGGTATTCGTCTTGAGGACGTAGATCGGCACGCCATGCGACTCCGCGTCGCGCAGCGCGGCTGGTTTCCGCCGGTAGTAGTTGCGCAGGGTGACGACTGCATCGGCATCGTCGAGCTCGCGAGCGACCGTGACCGGCACGCCGAGTTCCCGCACGGACTGCTCGAGGCGCTTGCGGCTGACACCGAAGGCGAACACGCTCATCGGCCGATGAGAACGGGCGCGCTCGGCGGGCGGCCGCTGGGCGCCGATCGGCCGCTCGACCGATGCGCCGGCATCCATCTCCGAGAGCGCCTGCTCCAGCTCACGCCGGCCGTCGCTCGCCGGCACCGTGGTGGTCGTCGCGCTGCCCGCGATCCGTTCTCCGGGCAGGACCCGCTGGCCGCGGGACGGGTCGGCCCCGCCGGGCAACGGCCGGAGGCCACCGCGCTCGTACCTGCCTCCGCCGCCGGAACCCCCGCCCCGACCCCCGCGCCCGAAGGCGCCGAAGCCGCCGGTCGGCTCGAGCGCGGCGAAGGCCGGATTGCCCGACCCCGTCTCGCTGATGCGGTAGTCGTACTTCGTCATCGCCTTGAGCTTGCCCGACGGGTCGCGGTAACGAGCCTCGGGCGGAACCATGTGCCCGCGCAGGATGGCATCCACCGTCTCGGCGACGTTGCGATGAACGATCACGTTGTCACGCTCGACGATCTCGATCAGCACGTCGAAGGTGGGTGGCGCCTTGCGCTCGAGGACCGTCTTCTGCGTGCCGCGGCGGCGCGCCTCCTCGTCGCCCAGGGTCACCGGCTGAATGCCGCCGACCAGGTCTGACAGGGTCGGGTTCAGCATCAGGTTGTCGAGCGTGTTCCCGTGCGCGGTGCCGACCAGCTGGACGCCGCGCTCGGCGATGGTGCGGGCCGCGCCGGCCTCCAGCTCGGTCCCGATCTCGTCGATGACGATCACCTCGGGCATGTGGTTCTCGACCGCCTCGATCATCACCGAATGCTGCTCGGTCGGGGTTCGCACCTGCATCCGGCGCGCCTCTCCGATGCCGGGGTGCGGGATGTCGCCGTCGCCGGCGATCTCGTTCGACGTGTCGACCACGATGACCCGCTTGCCGAGGTCATCGGCAAGCACGCGCGCGACCTCGCGCAGCATCGTCGTCTTTCCGACGCCCGGCCGGCCGAGGATGAGGAGCGACTGCCCGCCCTCGGTGATGTCGCGGATGATGTCGATGGTGCCGAACACCGCGCGACCGATGCGGCAGGTCAGTCCGACCACCTTCCCGGCCCGGTTTCGGATCGCGCTGATACGGTGCAGCGTGCGCTCGATGCCGGCGCGGTTGTCATCGCCGAACAGGCCGATGTGGTCGATCACGTGCGCGATATCGGCCTCGGTGATCTCCCGGTCGAGCAGGTCCTCTTCGCCGGTGGTGAAGCGCGCCTGCGGACGACGGCCGAGGTCCATCACCACCTCGAGGAGATCCGTCCGGTTCGCCAGGCTACGCAGGCGATCGCAGATCTCCGGCGGGAGTGACTCCATCAGGGCATCGAGGTCGTCGGTCGTCTCGCGGCGTGCCACGTCTCGTATCGCCTCCCGTCTGTTCGTCACCGGATCACCGGAACCATCGCCGGCTGCCGGACCTGCGCCCGCACCTCTCGGACGAGCAGGGTGACGCGTCCCGTCGGCTCGAAGTCGGCGTCCAGTGCAGCGCGCGTGCCCGACGACTCGTATGTTCGCACCGGTGCGAGGATCCCTGCAGCGATTGCCTCGTCGCCGATGCGCGCCAGCACCCCCCGCAGGAATCGCGCGCCGTCGGTCCCGTCGCGCACGAGAAAGCGCAGGTAGTGCGGTCCGGATCGGCAGGCGCCGTGCTGGGCGAATCCGCCGGCCCGCTGCTCGGACAGGAGCACCCACGCGTCGGTCTGGCTGAAGTGGAGGATCGGATTGAGCGCCGAGCGTGGCACGATCGCCTCGTTCGCCGCCGACTCCCAGTCAGCCGCCCCGTATCCCTCGATGCGCGCGATGGCCGGCGGCGTGGCATGGCTCCAGAGGTCGAACAGGTGCCACGCGTCGGGCGCCCCGGCGGGTCGCAGCTCAAGCTCGTCGGTCGAGCTGTGAGCCTCCCGGCCGTCGCGGCCCGCGCGCCTGCGGAACCAGGATCGTGCGCCGCGCGTCGGCTCGGGCGGGCGCCACCAGATCTCCTCCTGCGCGTAGGCCATGAAGCCGGCCTGCCCGAAGAGCTCGAGGTTCTCTCGCACGTCGGCGCACGCCGCGTGAAAGCGCGCCACCTCGTGCCGCGTCCCCTCCTCCACGATGCCGTCGAGCAGGTCGTAGCGGATCTCCGCGGCGAGCGGTCCGTCGTCGGCGTCCAGCTCGGTGATCACCCAGTCGTCGCGGTGCGGCTCCTCGATGGCGCGACAGCTGCCGACCAGCTCCCCGTCGAGCTCGGCCACCAGGTGGACCGATGGCGCCCGCAGCGGCAACCAGGACGGCATGAGCGTCGACAGGCTGATGCGCGGCGACTCCGCGCTCGGTGCCGGCACGCCGAGGCTGCGGCGGTGTGCGTCACTGGCGGCGTGGACACGGCGGGAGAGCTCGGTCAGCGCCTGCCGATCGGTGAGGCGTGCCGCGCGGATCGTTCGCTCGACCCCGATCATGCCGGCCTCCCCGCACCCCTCCCGATCATCGCGACCAGCAACCGATGCATGCGGCGATCGCCGGTCAACTCCGGGTGGAAGGCGGTTGCCAGCACGCGGCCCTGGCGCACCGCCACCGGCACACCGTCCGGGTCACGGGCCAGCACCTCGGCCCTCGGGCCGACGTCGCTCACCCACGGGGCGCGGATGAAGACGCCGTGGAACGGCTCGCCGCCGAGGGCGGTCACCTCTAGATCGGCTTCGAAGGAGTCGAGCTGGCGTCCGTAGCCGTTGCGACGCACCTCGAGGTCGAGGAGGCCAAAGACCGGTTCGTCGCCATCGGCGATGCGATCGGCCAGCAGGATCATGCCGGCGCAGGTGCCGAGCAGCGGCGCGCCGGCGCTGGCCAGCGACAGGATCGGCTCCCGCAGGCCGTAGATGTCGATCAGCTTGCGCATCGTGGTCGACTCGCCGCCCGGCAGGATGAGCGCGTCGAGCCCGACCAGGTCACGCGGCAGCCGCACCGCTACCGGCTCGCCGCCGACCTCGCGGATGGCGGTCATGTGCTCGCGCACCGCGCCCTGCAAGGCGAGCACGCCGACTCGCGGCGGCCTCGCCGGTGTGGTCATGCTCCCTACCAGCCGCGAAGGGCCAGGCGCTCCTCGGGCGGAATCTCGCCGACCGAGGTGCCCCGCATCGGCTCGCCCAGGCCGGCGCTCACCTCGGCGAGAATCTCGGGATTGTCGTACTGGGTGGCGGCCTTCACGATCGCCCGCGCGTATCGCTCCGGGTTCTCGCTCTTGAAGATGCCCGAGCCGACGAAGACCGCCTGCGCGCCGAGCTGCCGCATGAGGCTCGCATCGGCCGGCGTGGCCACGCCGCCGGCACTGAAGTTCGGGACCGGCAGCTCACCCAGCTCGGCGGTCTGCTTGACGATGTCGTACGGCGCGCGCAGCTCCTTGGCGGCGGCGAACAGCTCGTCGGGGCGCATGCTCTGGAGCTGGCGAATCCCCTTCTGCACGGCGCGCATGTGGCGCACGGCCTCGACGATGTCGCCGGTGCCCGCCTCGCCCTTCGTGCGGATCATGGCCGCTCCCTCGCCAATCCTTCGCAGTGCCTCCCCGAGGTCGCGGCAGCCGCATACGAACGGGATCTTGAACGCGTGCTTGTCGATGTGGTGCTCCTCGTCGGCCGGTGTGAGCACCTCGGACTCGTCGATGTAGTCGACCTCGAGCGCCTCGAGGATCTGCGCCTCGGCGAAGTGGCCGATGCGACACTTGGCCATCACCGGGACGCTGACCGCCCGCTTGATCTCCTCGATCAGCTTGGGATCGCTCATGCGTGCCACGCCGCCGAACTTGCGGATGTCGGACGGCACCCGCTCGAGTGCCATCACCGCGACCGCCCCGGCTTCCTCGGCCAGCCGCGCCTGGTCGGCGGTCACGACGTCCATGATCACGCCGCCCGCGAGCATTCGTGCCAGGCCGACCTTGGTCGTCCACGTTGATCGTTCGATGGTTGTCATCCGTTCTTCCTGCGCTGCGCCGATTGCGGGCGCTTCGCGCCGCTCCGATTCGATCATCCATTCTACTCGGGGCAGGCTGCGGTGCCGAGTGGCGGCCGAGGTCGCGATCGTTCGCCATCGGCTGCCCTCGTGGCCGAATCCCCTCCGGTTGGTATCATCCGGCCGAGGAAGGCCCGCGCATGATGATCAACGCACCCGTACTGGTCCTGAACCAGAATTACGAACCACTCAACGTCTGCGACATCAGGCGCGCGTTCCGGCTGCTCGGTGCGGAGAAGGCGGAGCTGCTGGCTCGCAACCACCAGATCATCCACACACCGACGATCGCCTTCCCGGCGCCATCGGTCATCCGTCTCCAGTACCACGTCAAGCGCCCACAGCCGCGCGTGAAGCTGAGCCGCCGCGAGGTGTTCAGCCGCGATCGGCATACCTGCCAGTACTGCGGCAGCGTCAGTCGCGACCTGACGATCGACCACGTGATGCCGAAGCACCGTGGCGGGCGTCACGAGTGGGACAACCTGGTTGCCGCCTGTCGCGCGTGCAATCACCGCAAGGGTGGAAGGACGGTCATCGAAGCGCGCATGCGGCTGATGCGCGAGCCTCGCGCCCCCCGGGCCGATCTTCGCTACCGGTTCGGCACGTATCTCTCGGACGAGCGCAACGATGCCTGGCGCAGCTACCTCTTCCTGGAGCCGATCCGCGCTTCGCATCCACCCCGCTGAGGCCCGCGCGGTGCCTCCCGAGGACGACGACCTGTGCTACACCGACCTGCCCGAGCCGGTCACGCGTGTCCTAACCACGCTCGCCAGGGCCGGACACGAGGTGGCGCTGGTCGGCGGCGTCGTCCGCGATCGACTGGGGGCCGCCGGGTCGGGGGGGCCGACGGGGGATTGGGATGCCGCCACCTCGGCACGGCCAGAGGAGGTCGCGGCGCTCTTCGCCGATGCGACCTGGGAGAACCGCTTCGGGACGGTGACGCTCGTCGGTGACCCGTCGGTGGAGATCACGTCATACCGCACGGAGGGTGGCTATCGCGATCGCCGGCGTCCCGACGAGGTGCGCTTCGGAGCCAGCCTCGGCGACGACCTTGCGCGCCGCGACTTCACCATCAACGCGATGGCCTGGATTCCCACCGATCTGGCGGCGGGCCGTGGGCGCCTCGTCGACCCGTACGGTGGCGCGCGGGATCTGGAGGATAGGGTGCTGCGGACGGTCGGTGACCCCGCCGGGCGCTTCAGCGAGGACGCGCTTCGCCTCGTACGCGCCGCGCGCTTCGCCGGCCGCTTCGAGCTCGTCATCGATCCCGAGACGGAACGGGCGATCCGCGCTCGGGCGCCGACCGTCGCCTCCGTCTCGGCGGAGCGGATCCGCAACGAGCTCCTGCGCATCCTCGCCGATGCCGTCCCGTCCCGCGCGCTCCGCCTCCTCGAGCGTCTTGAGCTGCTGACCCCGCTGCTTCCCGAGCTCGCCGCCCTGCGCGGCGTGCCGCAGGCCAAGGCGGCGCCGGGCGATGCGCTCGACCACACGCTGGCGGCCGTCGACGCTGCCCCGAGCTCGGATCCGGCCGTTCGCGTCGCGGCGCTGCTCCATGACGTCGGCAAGGCGACTACCCTGGCCGACGGGCACTTCATCGGTCACGAGCGTGTCGGCGCCGAGCTGGCGTCACGCATGCTCCGCCGGCTGCGGGTGCCGGCGGGTCTTGCCGCGGGCGTGGTGCACACCATCAGGCACCACATGTACGCGTATGACGAGGGATGGACGGATGCCGCCGTCCGGCGCTTCATTCGCCGTGTCGGCGATGCCCGGATGCCGTTCCTGTTCGCGCTCCGCCGAGCGGACAACGCCGCGTCTGGCGTCGGACCGCTCGGCGAGGAGAACCAGCGGCAGCTGGAACGGCGCATCGCCGCGCAGCTGGCGGCATCGCCCGACCTCCTGCGCGAGGACCGGCTGGCAATCGATGGCGACGACCTGCAACGCGAGCTCGGGATCGGGCCCGGGCCTCGCATCGGCCGCATCCTCGGGAGCCTGATGGAGCTCGTGCTCGATGACCCATCGCGCAATCGTCGCGAGACGCTGCTGGAGCGGGCGCGAACCATCGAGGGACGACGGTGACCGGACGCACCATGGGCGTCGCCGATGGCGGAGACGGGGGCTCGCGCTGCTACAATCGGCCGTCCAGAACGCTGCTCACCGAGCGGAGGGACCGTGCACCGATGACCTCCAGCGTGCGTCGGGCCGTTCGGCTCGAGCACAGGCTGACGCAACCAAACGCATCGCTCGCCGACCTCGAGGCCGCGGTCCAGCTGGCCATCCGGCACGACATCGCGGCGATCACCGTCAACCCATGGCTCGTCAAGGGCGCCAAGCGCGCGCTGGGCCGCTCGCGGGTGGCTCTGGGGACGGTGGTCGGCTATCCGCACGGCACCCACGTGCTCAGCGTCAAGGCGTTCGAGGCTTCGAGGGCGCTCGAGCAGGGGGCAACCGAGATCGACTTCGTGCTGAACGGCGGGGCGCTGGCGTCAGGCGAC
The DNA here is from genome assembly GCA_046261895.1 of Candidatus Limnocylindria bacterium. Lineage (GTDB taxonomy): Bacteria > Chloroflexota > Limnocylindria > QHBO01 > QHBO01 > JACDBZ01. The sequence goes on along the minus strand of JBHENV010000223.1, from coordinate 3,988 downwards.
GACGAGGCCGTCGTCAATGACATGCTGGCCGTGATCGACATGGCTCACTCCGCCCTCGCCGCGGTCGGCGTGATCATCGAGGCCGAGCCGATGAGCGAGGAGCTGGTGCGTCGCGCCTGTCGTCTGGCTGAGCGCGCCGGCGCCGACCATCTCGTGACCAGCCCCGGTGGCGCGACCGCCAGCGGCACCGTGGCACGAACCCGCCTGCTCCGCGACAGCGTCGGCCCGCGCCTCGGGATCAAAGCCTGTGGCAGGTTTCGCAGCGCCGAGCAGCTCCGAGCGGCGGGCGCGGCGGGCGCGACGCGGGTCTCGGTGGTGTTCACGGCCGGTCTTGCTCGCCAGGCGGCCGAAGCTCCGCAGCTCGTCGGCTCGGCAAGCTAGGCAGCGGGGAGCGTGGATTGAAGCTGTTCGTCGTCGGTGGTGCCGGATACGTGGGCTCCACGAGCGTGGAGCGGTTTCTCGCGGCCGGCCACGAGGTGATCGTCTACGACAACCTGTCGAGCGGCCATGCCGCATCGGTCCCCGATGGCGCGCGCCTGGTGGTCGGGGATATCCAGGACGACGTGCGGATGGAGACGCTCCTGTCCGACGGCGTCGACGCCGTGCTCCATTGCGCCGCGCGCTCCCTGGTTGGCGAGTCGATGGCGAACCCCAGCATCTACTACCGCACGAACGTCGGCGGCGGCGTGGCGCTGCTGGACGCGATGAAACGCGCGGGGGTCACCCGGCTCGTCTTCAGCTCGACGGCCGCGGTGTACGGAGAGCCTCGACGCGTGCCAATCGCCGAGGCGGACCGCACCCAGCCGATCAACCCGTATGGGGAGACGAAGCTGGCCTTCGAGGGCGCCATGCGCTGGTTCTGTGCGGCGCACGATTTCCGCGCCATCAGCCTGCGGTACTTCAACGTTGCCGGCGCCACCGATCTCAATGGCGAGGACCACCAGCCGGAGACGCATCTCCTGCCGCTCGTGCTGCGGGTGGCCGCGGGTGCGGCGACCCACGTGCAGGTCTTCGGGCAGGACTACCCGACCCCGGACGGCACCTGCATCCGCGACTTCATCCACGTTCGCGATCTTGCGAACGCCCACCTGCTCGCCCTGGAAGCGACCGGCGAGGGCGAGCCTTCGCTCGAGGTGTACAACCTCGGATCCGCGGCCGGTTTCAGCGTCCGCGAGGTGGTCGAGGCCGCGCGGCGAGTCACCGGTCGGGCCATTCCCGCACGCCCGATCAAGCGCCGCAGCGGTGATCCGCCGGTGCTGGTCGCCTCGTCACGCCGCGCGCGGCGGGAGCTCGGCTGGCAACCCACCCACTCGACGCTCGAGCGGATGCTGAGCGACGCGTGGGCCTGGCGCCAGGCCCACCCCAACGGCTATGCCGGTTGGCCGTCCGAGCGCGAGATCGGAGAAGATCCCTCCGAGACGGTCGCCGCGTCCGTCGGCTGATCGACGACCGCCTCAGCTCCGCTCGGTGCCGGTGCAGCGTGCGCATCGGCCATAGAAGTCGAGGCGTGCGTCGTCGATCGTGAAGCCGAGGTCGGCCGCGACCCGCTCCGCAACGGGGGTGATGTAGCCCTCGTCGATCTCCTCCACCCGGCCGCATCGGTCGCAGGCGAGGTGATGATGGTGCTCAGGGCGGCAGGCGACATATGCGTACACGTGGCCGTCCTGCTCCAGGCGTCTCGCGACGCCGGCCGCCACCAGCGCCTCCAGCGTGCGGAAGACGGTCGCGCGCCCGATCCGCGGCTCGCGTCGACGCAGCCGATCGTAGAGATCCTGCGCCGTGATCTGGCGGCCGACGGCGGCCAGCGCGTCGGCGACGAGGAGCCGCTGACGGGTGATGCGGCCACCCGCCTCGCGAAGACGATCGGCCGTCGAGTCCACCATCAGTGGCCGCCGACCCCGTCGGCGAAGGCCGAGAAGGCGTAGATCGCTGCCACGCCGGCGAGCGTGGCGACGACGACCCAGCGCGACCGATCGCTGCGGTGCGCCTCGGGCAGGAGCTCCGCTGCGCCGATGTAGAGAAAGAATCCGGCGAAGACGGCGAGCATCCCACCGAGCACCTGGTCCGGGATCGGCAGCAGGAGTCCCACGATGACCCCGGCCACGGGCGCGACGGCCACGAGGCCGACCCACCGGTAGATCTCCTGGCGCGGCGTCCTGCTGGCCAGCAGCAGGCTCACGATGCCGATCCCGTCGCTGAAGCGGTGCATCACTACCACGGCGGCGATGACGAGGCCGAGCCCGCCGCCGATCGCGAGCCCGGCGGCCAGCGCCACGCCGTCGAGGAAGCTGTGGAAGCTCATCCCAAGGCTGCCGAGCAGGCCGACGTGGCGATGCGCTGCGTCGCCGTGGTCGAGCTCCGCGGCGGTCTCGTGGCCCACGTGCAGCGCGGTGAGCTTCTCGATGGCGTAGAAGGCGAGAAATCCGAGGGCGGTGAAGAGCATGCCCAGGTCCAGTGAGCCACCGAGGTGCTCGACTCCCTCGGGGATCAGGTCGAAGTAGGCGGCGCCGATCCGTATGCCGGCACCGGCGGCGATGATCAGCCCCACGTGGCCCGCCGCACGGATGGCGAAGAGTCCGCCGGCGAGCGCCGACACGAAGGCGCTGGCGGAGACGAGCAGGGCGGTGATGGTCATTTGATTTCGGTACCGCATGGCTTCAGAACGATACTGAGTATCATATCGAGCCCGTCGTATCGTCAAGCGGGGCGCTGAGCCGACGGTCGTCGTCGTGCTAGGATCATGCGGAGCAGCGTTACCAGGCAGGTCGTGAAGCGCTGCGCCGATGCGCCGCCCCGGCGCCGGTGCGCGCTCGGTCGGCGGAGCGCCGCCAACGACCAGATCTTCCGCGGAGCGCCGCTTGCCCGATACCGACACTCCCCGCGCGCGCCGGCGTGCGCGACCCCCGGCACCGACCGGCCAGGCGATCGAGGCCGCCGGCGAGCCTTCGGAATCCTCTGCCTTCGAGCGCGCGATCCTGGCCGCCTCGCGGTCGTACCGGTTTGGCGAGATCGAGGTGCCGGCCACCATCGCGCGGGCCATCGAAAAGATGGGATTCGTCACGCCGACCGAGGTCCAGGCGCGCGCCATCCCGCCGTTGCGACGGGGGGAGGACCTCATCGGCCAGGCGCAGACCGGCACCGGCAAGACGGCTGCCTTCGCCATCCCGATCGTCGAGAAGATCGATCCGTCGAGCGAGCACGTGCAGGCCCTGATCCTCACGCCGACTCGGGAGCTGTGCGTCCAGGTAACAGAGGAGATCGCCCGGATCGGCCAGTTCCGCAACGTGCGCACGGTGGCGATCTACGGCGGCTCCTCGATGGACCGGCAGATCGAGGGCCTCAAGCGCGGGGCCCAGGTCGTCATCGGGACGCCCGGCCGCGTACTGGATCTGATACGACGCGGCGAGCTCCGCCTGGACCGGGTCCACACGGTCATCCTCGACGAGGCGGATCGGATGCTCGACATGGGCTTCATCGTGGACGTCGAAACGATCCTCGCCCGCAGCCCTCGCGAGCGCCAGACGGCGCTTTTCAGCGCCACCATGCCCTACGCGATCCTCCGGATCTGCGACCGGTTCATGAAGCGCGATCCAGCGCACATCACCGTGCGCCCGGATCTGCGTACCGTCGAGACGGTCCGCCAGGTCGTCTACTTCGTGGCGGAGCAGGACAAGGTCGCTGCGCTCCTCGAGCTCACCGACCAGTTCGGCTTCGATCGGCTGCTCGTCTTCCGTCACACGCAGATCGGCGTCGACCGCCTCGCCGCCACCCTGCAGCGTCGCAACAAGAACGTCGCGGGCCTCCATGGCGGCCTAAGCCAGCGCGAGCGCGATCGCACCCTGGGGGCGTTCAGGGCAGGCAGGATCCAGTTCCTGATCGCCACGAACGTGGCAAGCCGCGGCCTCGACATCACCGACCTCCCCTACGTCGTCTCCTACGACATCCCCGAGGATGCGGACACGTACGTGCATCGCATCGGACGTACCGG
>JBHENV010000222.1:0-2617 GCA_046261895.1 Candidatus Limnocylindria bacterium | reverse complement strand
GCAAACGCCTCATGACGCGATACGACCTGCATACCGCCTGCCGAGATCCGGCTGGTAGCGTGAATGGCATAGCACTCGTCGCTCGCCGCCGTGACGCAGGTAGGATCCGAAGGGCTCCAGTGCACGTGGGTGCCGAGCCCGCGCGGAGGCTATTCCGCGTCTGATAGCTACCGGAGGGCGCTTCGATGCCGCAGTTCACCGTCAACCCATCGCGGTTCGATCCGTACAAGAGCTTCAAGTTCAGGGTGAAATGGGACGGCCGATACGTGGCCGGGGTGACGCACGTGAGCGCCCTGAGGCGAACGACCGAGGTCGTGGAGCACCGAGAGGGCGGAGACGCCAGTACGGTTCGCAAGAGTCCCGGCAAGACGAGGTACGACGCCATCGTCCTCGAACGCGGCCTGACCCACGATCCCGAGTTCGAGCAGTGGGCGAACAAGGTATCGAGCCTGGGGTCCGGCCCCGGCGCCGAGGCCTCGCTGAAGGACTTCCGGAAGGACATCATCATCGAGCTGTACAACGAGTCCGGCCAGCTGGTGATCGCCTACAAGGTCCACCGGTGCTGGGTGTCCGAATTCCAGGCGCTCCCCGACCTCCGATCGAATGGCAGCAGCGTGGCGATCCAGAGCATCAAGCTCGAGATCGAGGGGTGGGAGCGGGACGCCGAGGTGGTGGAACCGGAGGAGCGGGCGTTCTGACTCGCGACGAGCTCGTCTCAGCTGGCAAGGGCGCGCACCGCGTGCCCGACCGCGCAGACGATGTCGGCGGCGTAGGCGGCGTCGACGACCGCGTCCGCATTGCGATGGTAGTTCGGGTTCGGATCGGCCAGCGGCTCCGATGCCATGTTGCCGAAGAAGTCCTCGGTGACAACCACCGCCGGGTACCCCTGTTGGTGGAAGGCTGCATGGTCGGAGCGGTTGATCGCGCCGTCGGAGACGGTGCGATCCGGACCACCCGAGGGACTCGTGCCCCTGTACACCTGAGCGGGCGGCAGGGATCCGAGGCTGGCAGCCCACGAGGCGACCGTATTCGCGATCGGGACGCTGGCGTCTCGCACGGCTGGATCGGTGTAGCCGGCGTGGACCTCGAAGAGCCGATTCGCGTCGCTGTTGAATCCGATCATGTCCATGCACACGACCGCCCGGATTGGCGCGCCGTTTGCCTTGAGCGCCGACGCGTAGGACTTGCTGCCGATGAGCCCCTGCTCTTCGCCGTTGAAGAAGCAGAAGCGCACCGTGTGGCGCAGCTGGCCTCGCATGCCCCACATCCAGCGCGCAAGGGCGAGGGTGCCGGCCACGCCCGAGCCGTCGTCGTCCGCGCCACGGGCCGGCCCGGTGGCCGGGCTGTAGCCCGCATCGGAGGCGGCAGTGGAGTCGAGGTGGCATCCGATGATGACGACGCCGGCGCCCCAGCCTGGGACGAGGCAGAGCCGCCACCACGGCCACCACGGCCGGAGCCCCAGCTGCCATTCCAGCTCGCGGCGCAGGGCCCACGGCGGGAGCTCGCCGATGCGATCCTCGTCGATCAGCTCCTCCGCGCCGTCCCTGCGACTCCGACCGACCAGCCGTCGGATCGCCTTCACCCACGGATCGGGTGGGTCCGGACGTGGCCAGCGCACCAGGATGCGGCTGAGGCGTTCGAGAATGTCGGGCCGGATCCGCCATGAGCCCGCACCCGGGAGATCCGCGATCACGTTGTACCGCGTCTGCCCGGACCACATGAAGGGTTCGCGCCGGGCGCAGTAGCCAATCGCCTGCAGCTCGGCGACGAGCGCGTCCACGACCCGGGCATTGTCGGGATGCCCGGTGTGGCGAGAGGCGATCGTCCCGGCGGCGTCGAGGGGCGCAACCCCGCTCAGGCGATCGATGTCGGCCTCGAAGCTGGGAGCGGATGCCGGACAGGCCGCAACGAGGACCTTGGTTTCCAAAACCGGCAGGCGGTCGATGACCTCGAGCGCGACCTTCGTGCCGGTCCGGAGCCATGTGCCTGCCACCAGGGTCGCCTGGTCCGCCGCCGACGGAGCGGGCGGGCTGAGCAGGCCGGGGTCGGGCGCCAGGGCCACCGCATGACCATGCGCGCCATGAAGGGGCAGCTCGTCGACCGTCGTTCGACCGCGCAGGGCGATCAATGCCCGATCCGGATCGCGCCAGAGGACCGAGTGATCGGACCAGCCGGCGCTCACCTCTCGATCGACCGGCAGAAGGAAGGCATCGTCGAGCCCGACGTCGAGGTCGAGCCGCTGCACCTGCAGGCCGAGCGCCTCCGCACGGCGAGCTGCGGCGGCCCGAATGGCACCCAGCAGCCGCCAATCGCCGGCCGGCCGATCCGCCTGCTGGTCGCGAGCGAGGACGAACGCCTGCTCGACGCCGACGCGAAGGAGCTCCTGCCGGTTGAGGACTTCGGGCGGCTCCCGGTGCCCGAGGAGCTCACTCCGCCCTCGACCAGCCGCGAGGTGTTCGTGTGCGCGGACGCGGTCTATCGCGAGGCGGCGGCCGCCATCGGCTACCGCGCGCTCCCGCATCCGGCCATGGCTCGCGGTGACGCCGACGCCTCCGGCTGGCTCTTCGCTGCGTTCATCGGCGAGCGGGAGCTGTTCGAGCGGATCGACGTCATCCCG
>JBHENV010000221.1:0-8551 GCA_046261895.1 Candidatus Limnocylindria bacterium | reverse complement strand
GTGGGAACGACGGGGGCGGCGGCGGAGACCGCGGCGATGGTGGCAACGGCAACGATGGCGGAGGCTGGCCGACCGTCCCAGTTCGGATATTTCGTGAGCAACCCTGGCTCCTGATCGCCATCTTTGCAGCGATCATCGTGCTGCTCGTCGGGCTGGCTGCGTGGCTGCCATTCCCCGCGGTCGGTGAGCAGCCCGCCGACGAAGCACCGGCGATCGAGCCAACGAATTCGCTGGTCGGCGCGTACCTGGTTCGGTGGGGGATCGTCCTAGTCATCGTCGCTTTTATTGCGCAGCTCTTCATGCTCATCGCCTCGTCATTGCAGCTCGCCGAGGAAGAGGAGGAGGTAATCGAGGGCGCGGCGGCGACACCGGCCGATCTCGTCACGGCACTCACCGCCGCGCTACCGGGATTGATCAAGGTCCCGGCTGGCATAGGTGTATCGCTCGCACTGATCGGTGCGATCCTTCTCCTGGGCACAGCAGTCGCGTTGGAACCTGAAGCATCACCCACACCGACCGCATCGCCCACCGCTGGGCTTACTGACGGCGCCACACCGACGGACGAAGCCGAACCAAGCCCCTCGGAGTAGCACCGGGCAATCGTGTGTATTGGAACCATCACCGGTTTCACGTGACCGTCCGGCAATCAAGCTGAGACGTAGACTGTCATGACCTGGCCGCCACGCACGTACACCGTGGACTCGAGCCCCGCGCTGTCGTGACCCGTAACCGTCGTCCACTCGCCATCGACGTTCGTCACCGAGAAGGTTCAGACCGTACTAAAGCTGGTCGGCGAGGTTCGGGGCACATCGTTCACACGATTGTCCTTGGGCCGATTGTGGGCACGCGCACCTACAACGCCCCCTTCGACTACGGTTTCGACGACGACTAGCCCCACGCCGGCAGAGCGCGATCCAGCAGACTGGATCCATGCCTGATTTGGACGAAGGGCCGCCGCCGGCACGGATCGACGAAGCGGCGTTCCGCCTTCGCGCACGCGAGTTCCTGCGTCGTGCGCTGGCCAAGCTGGAGAAGAGCCATCTCATCCCGCTATCGCCTTACGAGAGCCCGTGGCTGTCGGAGCACGCCGTTCGCTGGGCTGTCGGTGATGAGCTAATCGACGAGTTCGCGCTGGATCTCCGGGCGGCGTTCCCGCAGCGGTTCACCGGAGATCCGAAGGCCAGTACGTTTTACGGGCGCTCCCGCGGGTACCCAGTCCCGCTCGTTCGCGCCGTCGTCGCGAGGTCAGCCGTAGCGCATGAGCAGCCGACCAGTGACAGCGTCGCCGCCGACGATTGCGTCGACGAGCTCGCGACGATCGCCGATGGGACGGATCAGCTGTTCCGGCTGATCCAGGTGGTGGATGGACTCGATGTCGAACAGGTGGACGGCGTCGACCTGGAGGGCGTCCGGCTGTATCCGGCTCCCTGGCGGGCAGAGCTCGGAGTCAGTCGGTTTATGCCGGAAGCCGTACACGCGAATGAGTCAATGCACCTTTTGGCTCGGGGGCCGGCTGCGATCCTTGTGGCCGATGGCCGCAGCGTGCGAGATCCGTGGGAGGTTGCAGGGGACCTTCGCTCGAAGATGCTGCGCGTCGTCACCGCGCTGCGGCTCGTGACGGCCGGGACGATCAACGAGACATCCGATTTCCTCGGCGAGCCGACGATGGTCCACGTCATGCCTCCAGAGGCGACACCGATCCCATGGGAGGAGATCTTCGACTGGTGGCATCGTCCGGCGACCATTACGGCTGAGATGGTCCCTGGCATCGCGCGCGTCACGGCGTTGATGGATGACTGGGGCGAGGACCTGCCTTCTCTCATTCCCGCGATCGGCCGGTACAACCGGTCATTCCGGCCGGCGATTTGGCAGGACTCCGTCGTCGATCTCGCCGTGGCACTCGAGGCCGCGCTCGCCGGCGACTCACAGCACGAGCTCGCGCTGACCCTGAAGAGTCGAGCCGCTCACTTGCTCGCCACCGAGGGCGATCCTGAGCCCGCGATCTGGGACGACGTGGAGGATCTGTATGACATGCGCTCGCGCATCGTCCACGGCGATGTCATTCCGAAGCGGCGCTGGGATGCCGTGCTGGCACGTGCGCGCGTGCCGGAGAAGCACTTCGACCGAGTGCGGCTCAGCGCCGCGAAGGACCGGTGGCGCGACCTGCTCCGCCGAGCCATCCTCGCGCGGCTGACCCTGGCCGGCTACGGCGAAGAGGAGAAGCTCTGGACGGCCAAGCCGAAGACCAAGGTTGATCGTGCCCTCGTCGATCCGGACCAACGCGCCGCTTGGCGCGAGGCCTTCGCAGCACGATGCCGGGCCCTCGGCATCACAGGCGCGAATGAGGCAGCACCTCCTCTGGTAGACCGCCTGGAACGCAGGCGCGACGGGCAGGCGGGAGCGCCAATTCGAGCCGATGCGCCAGAGGAACCGTCGAAGGGGACTGAAGCGCAAGATGCTTCCGGGACCTCCTTTTATGATCCCTCGGCGAGAAGCGATGCTCTAGCGCCATAGCACACTATTGGCCCCGGCGAGACCCACCAAGCACGTCGACGAGAACAGCTGCGCCGTCGGCTCGTGGCGTTGGCTTGCGCCGATGGCAATAGCGGGCTGAAGCCTGATCGTGGGTCAGGAACTGTGCTTTCTTGACGCCCCAGGACGACGCCGCACGCGGGGAGGAAGCGTGGCGACTACCCGGCGCTTCTCACAAGCCCAAGCCGCGAACACCTCGACTCATGCCCGGGGTCAGTTCAGGTGCAGCCGCTCGGCTGTAGCGGCGAGGACTCGTCGCTCCGCGACACAGGAGGGAAACCAATGCGACGACGACTCTTCGTTACCGCGATAGGCGCCCTAGCGCTGGTGGCGTCATCGACGATCGCGACCGGACCGGTGCGCGCACTCCACGAAGATGGACACCCACTCGGGATCGCGGCGTGGGAGATCGACGGCGTCGGGGTCGATGGACGGGAGAATGCGCTGGAGAATGGCTCAATCACGCCCCTTCCCACTGTCCAGCGCGGTGACCGCGTCACCTACCTGGTTCGGATCGTGGACCAGGCCGATGACGCCACCATCCAGCTCAGCTTCAACAGTCCCGGCCACGCCTACGTGCTCGGCTCGGCGCCGGGCGGATCGTGCGAGGCACCGGCCGAAGTGGCGCCGGGCATGTTCCAGCACGACTGCGTCATCGCCGTCGGGGACGGTGGCTCCGGCGACCTGTCAGTGACCTATGAGATTACCGCCAGCTCGGACAACGGCTGCGACAGCCCCGCGGGCGAGCCTGATGTCGTGACCCTGATCGTGACCGAGCCGGTGCGCGCCGCCAGCGACGTGGTTGTCTGCGGCGGTTTCGCCGCCCCGGCGCCAAGCGCCTCCGCGACGCCCGCGCCAGCACTGCCGGACACGGCCGTGACAGCCGATGCGGCGGAGGCGGCTCGGCCGAATGCCATCATCGGCATCGGTGCGGTGCTCCTGCTGCTGGGCAGCCTGGTGCTGCTGCCGCGGCGGCGGTAAGCAACGTGGGCGGGTTCGTCGTCCGGCTCGGGGGCGAGCCCGCCTATGCCAGCATGGAGAGGAGGAGCGAGCTGCGATCGGAGATCGAGCGGGCGCAGGGCGGCGACGTCGACGCGTACGCGGTCCTCGTCGACCACCACGCGCCGCGGCTGCACCGCCTCGCCGCTTCCATTGTCGGCGCAGACGACGCCGCCGACGCGACGCAGGAAGCGCTGCTCAGCGCCTGGCGCGAACTGCCCAAGCTGCGGGACGTGGAACGCTTCGAGCCGTGGCTGCGACGCATTCTGGTAAACCGCTGTCGCAAGTTCCTGCGCGGTCGCAGCCGCCGCATCGCACCGGTGACACTGGATCCAGCGCTCGGCCATGACCCGATTGACCCTGCACCGCCGGTTGACGCCAGGGTCGCCGAGCAGAGCGCGCTCGATGCCGTCTTCAAGCAGCTGAGCCCGGACCAGCGCGCCCTGCTCTCTCTGCACTACACCATGGACCTCAGCATCCGCGAGTCCGCCGCAGCGCTCGGCATTCGCAGCGGTACGGCCAAGTCCCGACTCAACAAGGCCCTTGCCGCCCTGCGGACGGCACTCGATCCCGAGGTGGAGTCATGAACCGCCAACGCGACGACCGCAACCAGCGCATTGCCGACTACCTGCGCCGCCGTGGCGCTACGCGCCTCCCGGCGACGTTCACCGACGACGTGGTGCGTGCGGCCGCTGCGACTCCGCAGGACCGTGGCACCACGACCTGGTTCCGCACGCCGCTGCTGGCGGCGGCCACCGTCGTCCTGGCAATCGCCATGACTCTCGGCGGCCTGTCGCTGATCGACCCGCCGGTTGGTGATGACCCGACCCCAGTGCCATCGGTGCCGGCGGCATCCGATACTCCGACGCCCGGTCCGTCAGCGTCGGCCACGGTCGAGCCGGAGCCGACCGAGGAGCCATCGCCGACGACTGAGCCGAGTCCGACGCCTGCGGCCGTCCAGCCCGGTGACGTGCTGGTCGCGGTCACCGACAACCTCGTCGTGCGTGCCGAGCCCGGCCTGGAGTCCGAGATCTACGAAGTGCAGCTGCAGCCGGGCGATCTATTGCTTGTCACCGAAGGTGCCGCCAGCGCCGACGGCTTCGACTGGTACCAGGGCCGCGTGCTCGACTCCAGCGCACCCGATGGGACCCGCACCGGCTGGGTGGCAGCGGCCGATACCGACGCCACCCCGTGGCTGGCGAGCCCTCAGGCGGAAGGTGACGGCTGGCGCCTCCTCGGGCAGGCGGCTGCCGGGGAGCCCTACACGGTTGGGGTCGCGACCTCGGCCGATGAACTGCCGGCCCTGTGGACCGGTGCGGGCATCGACGATCCGGTTCCGAGCATCGACTTCGCGCGCGAGGTTGTCGTGCGCTACACCCACGCGGTAAGCGGGACATGTCCTGAGATCGAGCTCGAGGGCATCGGCGTCGACGATGATGCGCGGATCGTGTACTCGGTGGTCACGCTTCCCTCATCGCCGCTGTTCGAGGGTCGGGCTTGCACCTCGGACGCACAGCCGCACTCCTTCGTCGTCGCTGTCGAGCGCGAACGCCTGCCCAGCGGCGACGTGAACTTCCGCCTCCAGCGCGGGTTCATCGCCTGCCCCGATTGCGGACGCGAGTCGGAGCAGACGACGGTCATACTGCCGTGAAGTCCGCGATGCAGCGGCGTCCCTGGCTATGGCGAGTTGTCGGCTCGTGGACCGGGCGGCTGACAATCGCGAGGGTCGGTCGGACTCGTCACCGGTCGCTCGACGGCCGAGTTTCCCTGGTCGGCCGCGAACCGAGCGCCGTACTGGTCGCTTCCGGGACTCTCGGGCTGGAGATCAAGGAAGACTCCCATCCGATGCTCGCGCGGATCGAAGCTGCTATTCGGATTGGTGGCGGGGACGGCCGGCGACTCCTTGTTGGAGCCGACGAAGACATAGTCGCCATTCCCCGTCTGGACACATCCTGCGTTGTGGGCCGCCACCGGCGCCGTCGTAAGCGCCGCCAGTACGCCAACCGTAGACAGGATGACCGCTACTCGTCGCATGGTCATTGTTCCCCTCACTGGTGATCGGCATGGATCGTGGATGGACGGCCCGGCCGGGCCCTGGCCGGAGCGCCCATGACGCGCGTGATGGGGTTCTACGGCGTGCCGAGGTAGAAGTCGAATACATTCTTGCTACACCTCATATAATCACCGTCTATGGATGTCGAGGCGCGGCTCAGGGCCTTCGCCGCCGTCGCACGACGTGGGAGCTTTTCGCGTGCAGCGGCCGATCTGGGCATCAGTCAGCCCGCGGTCTCGAAGCATGTTGCCGACCTCGAGGCGCAGGTCGGGACGCGCCTGCTCATCCGAGAGGCGCGAGGCGCCCGTCTGACCGAGGCCGGAGAACTCCTCGCCAGCCACGTTTCACGCGCCGAGGCGCTGTTGGCCCGCGCCGCGGCTGGATTGGCCTCGTTGACCGATGCGGCGACTGGCCGCCTCACCATCGCAGCCTCCGGGACGCCGGGCGTGTACCTCCTGCCCAGGGCGATCGCGGCGTTCGCCGCCGCTCGCCCGCGCGTGGAGCTCGATGTCCACCTCGGGACGTCCGCCGTGGCGCTCGACCTGGTCCGCGCACACGGCGCCGAGGTCGCGATCGTTGGGGGCATGGTGGCGGCAGCGGACCTCGAGGTCGAGCCCCTGGTCGAAGACGAGATCGTGATCATCGGACCGCCGGGAGTCGACGGCACGACGAAGGCGCGCGACGTCGAGCGCCTGACCTGGATATCTCGCGAAGAGGGTTCTGGGACGCGCGCAGCCGCCGACGCGGCGCTGGACGCGTTGGGGGTTCTGGTCAACCGGCGCCTCGTGCTCCCCGACTGGGAGATGATCAAGGGGGCCGTGGCAGCCGGTGCCGGCGTCGCAGCCGTCAGCCGCTTCGCGGTCGAGCACGAGTTGGCAAGCGGCCGGCTGCGCTCAATCCAGCTCCAGGGCTGGCACGTCGTCCGACCGCTATCGATGGTCTATGCGCGAGACGTGCCGCTCACGCCGCTGGCCGACCACTTCATCGTGACCATCCGTCAGGCCATCGGCCGGTCTGACGACCGGCTGGAGCGCGCCCGGGCGGCGTTAACCTACGCCGAGCGCAGCGACGGCAAGGCGCCGGTCGACGAGATCCAGCGCGTCCTCGCTGGCGCGGCCGCCGAGCTCGCCGGCGAGACGGATCCCGAGCGGCGGCTTCTCGCCCGCATCGACAGCCTTCGCGTCTACTGGCACGGAAAGCAGGGCGCGTTCGAGGAGGCGTGGGCGACCCTCGACGAGGCGCTGGCTCGCCCGCACCTGCCGGACGCCGCCCGCGCCGACTTGTCTGCACGGGGTGGTTGGCTGGCAGGTCGCCAAGGCGATTGGCCTCGCGCCGAGACTCTCCTTGAAGAGGCGCTGGAGGCAGCACGAGGGGCCGGCGACGCGGGCGTCGAACGTCGCGTCCTTCTCGAGCTGGCCGGCGCTCACTCGGCGGTGGGGCGCCACGACCGCGCGCAGTCCGTGCTCGACGATTCCCTCCGCGCAGCCCGTGTGGCCGGCGACGACGATGAGCTACTCCGCGCCCTGAACAACGGAGCGGCCATCCTCGAGGCCGCCGGAGAACCGGCGCGCCGGGAGGCTGCGGCTGAACTACTGCTGGAGGGCGTCGAGCGCGCGCGTCGGGTTGCGGACCGGCACCACCTGGCGTGGCTGCAACTGAACGTGGCGGTCGGACTCATGCGCCGCGGGATGCTCCGCGCGGCCGAACAGCGGCTCGAGGAGGCACTCGCGCTGTTCCAGGCGCTCGGAGAGCTTGGTGGCACGACGCCGGCGGCGAACCTGCTGGGCTGGGTGCGGCTGAAGCTCGGCGACGTGCACATGCTCCAGCCGCTGCTCGAGATCGGGCGCCGCGACCGATACGGCGGTTCGGACCTCCCGCCACCGGGGCACGCCGAGATGCTCGCCGTTCTTCGATGGCGCAGCGATCGGCGGGCCGCGCTCGACGGACTCCGTACAGCTCTGGTCCGAGCCAGCGGTCGCGGCGAGGCTGACACGATTCGGGGCTGGCTGCTGATGGCCCGTATGGCCGTCCGGCTCCGGGACAGCGGCCGCATAGTGGAGGCTCGTGATGCGATCGCCTCGCTCGAACTCCTCACCCTCGAGGAGCGCCAGATGCCGAGGTGGTTCGCGGCGCTCGGGCGCACCGATCGGCGCCGGGCGAGCGCAGCGCTCGCTGCACTGGCAGCGCAATTCGAGGAGCTTGGATCGGTGATTGACGCCGCGGACGCCTACGCCGACGCCGCGGTGGTCGCATCTGCTGCGGGCAACGCGGACGCGGCCCGTCAGCTCACAGCGGACCGCGATCGGCTGCTCGTCGCGGCCGCTGCTGTCCCGCTGCTCGATGAGCCGTTGCGCGCGGCCGCGACGACGACCGCAATCACCTAGTCCCGCTGGGGGAGTACAGGAGTCGGCCTCCGTGTCGCCGTTCGCCTAGAAGTCGACCTCGATGCGGGGATGCGTCAGGGAGGTCGTCGACGGTCATGTGCATCTGTCCGGGGCGGTCCTGCCGGCGCGGGTGAGCAGCGCACCCAGCCATCGCCACCGCCGCCGCCGAGCGCTTCGGGGCCACTGGTGACATGTCCACCGCGGTGGGTGGGATCTTCGATGCGGTCCGCGCCAAGTCGGCGTCGATCGACCCCGATACCGCCTGTCGATTCTGCCCGGGAGAGGTTGAGGACGCCTACCGATCAGTTGACGACCGCATCCCCATTACCAGGTCGGATTTATTGTGATGCTGGCCAGCCGATCGTCCAGCCAGATCCTCGAGGCCATCCTGTCACTGCCGGAAGGCACCGAGATCGAGCTCCGCGCCCCCGTGTTCAAGGTTTACGGCGAGGAGCTGGATTTCGTCCTCACCGAGGTCCGCAAGAAGGGCTGCCGCTGGTTGATCGTCGATGGAAAACGGCTGGACATCTCGGCCGAGCTCGGTGTCGAGGACTCGCCGTGCAGAACATGGACGCCGTCGTCG
>JBHENV010000220.1:0-3242 GCA_046261895.1 Candidatus Limnocylindria bacterium | reverse complement strand
GTGACATACAGGTAGGCGGTAAGCAGCAGGAGCGCGAGCGCGACCACCGCGATTGCCTTGACGGCGAACTCGAGCACCGGTCAGGAATACCACGAGACTTCAAGGCCGCACTTGACCTTCGAGGGGGCTCCAAGGTTATGGTTCGCCGCATGACGACCCTCACGATCTCGCAGTTGGCCCATCGCTCCGGTGTGCCGGCCACCACGCTGCGGTACTACGAGCGAGCGGGAATCCTGCCCGCGCCGGCCCGCAGCGACTCGGGCTATCGCCTCTACGACGAGGCAGCCGTCGCGCGCCTGGCCTTCGTCCAGCGCGCCAAGTCACTCGGCATCGATCTCGACGACATCGGGGAGCTCGTGCGGCTGTGGGACGGCGAGGAGTGTGGCCCGGTCCAGGAGCAGGTGCGCGCCACGGTCCACGACCAGCGCGCGGCGACTGCGCGACGCCTCGAGGAGCTGACCCAGCTCGCCGCGGACCTCGACGCCGTTGCGGCCACCCTGGGCGCGACCGACACCTGCGGGCCTGATTGCGCCTGCGTGCGGTCGACCGAAAGCCGCTCGGAGCTGCCGATGGCCTCCGAGCGCATGATCGGCGCCGCCTGCACGCTTGACGCCGCCGAGCTGAAGCAGCGCTTGGCCGACTGGCGCGCACTCCGCGATCGTGCCATGCAGCCGGAGCCGATCCCGGGCGGAATCCGCCTCACCTTCGCTCAAGACGAGCCGGCCGAGCCGATCGCCAGACTCGCGGCGCTCGAGTCGGAGTGCTGCGCGTTCTATACCTTCACCCTCCGCGTCGATGGTCCAAGGCGGCAGCTCGAGATCAGCGCCGGTGTCGGCGGCGAGCCCGCCGTGCAGGCTTTGCTAGGACTGGACCTGTCCGAGCCGCAACCGTAGCGGTATGCCGGAGCTCGCCCGCGCGCTGCTGCTGTTCGCGCTCGCCGGCGTGGCTGAGATCGGCGGTGGCTGGCTGGTGTGGCAGTGGCTGCGGGAGTCGCGACCCTGGCCCCTCGGCCTGGTCGGTGCCGCGGTGCTTGTCAGCTACGGCGTGATCGCCACCTTCCAGGCCGACCCGCACTTCGGCCGCGTCTACGCGGCCTACGGGGGCGTCTTCATCGTAATGGCAATTGCGTGGGGCTACGTCGTCGACGGCTTCCGCCCCGACCGCTGGGACATCATCGGCGCTGGCGTGTGTCTGGTCGGTGTGCTGATCATCTTCTTCGGCCCCCGGGGGGCCGGCGCGTGACAAGCTCGGACACGCGGCTCTATGCCAGCGCGATCGCGATCGTCTCGGGCATCTCCTCGATCGTTTCTGCCATGGCGGGCGGCATGGGTCCGATGGCGCCGAGCGCCACCATCATGCTCGTCGTTGGCGTTGCAGTGCTCGTCCACGGCGCCGTGCTGCTCACGCCGACCGCGGAGCGATTCGGCCGGGTCAGCGGACCTGCGATGCTGCTGTGGTCGGTGGTGATGCTCGCCAACCAGGCGCTGGTCGCGGCGGTGCCGGGCTGGACGATGGATCGCCCGATGATGGGCAGTGGCTCGATGACCTGGGACGGCGGCATGGTGGCAATTGCCGTGCTGATGCTTATCAGCGGCCTGATCATGACCCGTCAGCGGGATATGTCCTGACGACCAGCTTCGCGCCGTCGGCACCGCGCTCCAGATCATCTCGGGCCCTCATGAGCCCCACTAGCGCCCCTCGACAGCGCGTTCCCTCAGGTCGAATTCCTGATGTGTGCTTCCGGGAGTCTGTTGAATCTGAGGCGCCGCCCGGAGGCGGTGCCTCTATACCGCGTCTGCAGCGGCCTACTCCTCGTATTCAGGGCACGGCGGAGCGGTCGGGTCGTACAGCTTCGACGTGTCGTGCTGGACCGCGCGCAGCGCATTTATCCGCCCGTTACCGAAGCACTCGTCGTATCCGGGCAGGCCCTGGTCGATCGTCGTCGACTGGAGGTAGTTCTCCACCTCCTGAGGACGCATCACCACGTCGGTCTCCCCCGCATCGGTGCCGACGCGGCCGTACTGGCTAACGATCAGCGCCGCGACCCCCGCCGCATGGGGTGACGCCATCGAGGTGCCCGAGATGCATGCCCAGGTGTTCGCAGGGAACGTCGACAAGACCTCGTGGTCACACGAGCCGATCTCCTCCAATTCCTCCGGATTGCCCCCGGGTGCCGCCACGTCGTTCATCCCGAAGCCGTAGTTGGAGTAGTAAGCCTTCTCCTTCTGGGGCCCGAGCGCCGACACGCCGATCACCCCCTGCGTTTCGGCCGGGACGACGTCGCAGTCGTTCTCGTAGGGCTCTGGCGGGTGGGCCAGGTCGTCGTCCGAGTTGCCGAGCGCCGCAACCGGCGTGACGCCCTGGTTGCGCGCGTACTGGATCGCCCGCTCGTTGGCCTTGCGGAACGCGCGCTGTACGGGGTCGTCCATGCACTTGTACTGCGTGGACTCTTGGAACGTGTCGTCGTCCACGAAGAAGCTCATGTTGATGACCTCGAACTTCGCATCGCCGGCATACGTGATGCCGGCCACCGTATTGCTCGAGTAGCAGTACCCTTCCGTGTCGCACACCTTGACCGGGATCAACTCGACGTTTGGCGCGACACCGACGACGCCATGATCATTCGCGCGGGCCGCCACGATGCCGGCCACGTGGGTCCCATGGAAGTTGTTGTCGGTGCAGGGGTCAGGAGTGCCGAGGCCCGGGCCGGCGGTCGTAAAGTCACGGCCCTTCGCACAGTTGACGTTCGAGAACATGACCCGCGAGCCGGCGTAGAGCGCGCCGTCGGGATCGACGAAGTCCGCGTGGTTCCCGTCGATGCCCGTGTCGAGGATTCCGACCTCGACGAGCGGGGATCCGGCCTGAATCGCGTGCGCCTGGAGCGTTTCGATCTGACGCATGCTCCACTGCTCCGGCTCGAGCGGATCGGCGTGCGGCTCGGCTCCGCCACCGGGGACGTCGTCCCCGGGGTGACTGAGCGTGACCGTCCCGCCCGCAATCGCCTCCTCGCGGCTCTTGAAGGCCTTCCACTTGAAGTCTTCGGCCGCTTCCTCGACGAGGCTCGAGGCCTTCAACGTCTGCGCGAAGAGCGCGTTCGGCGAGTCGACGATCATCACGCCGATCTGCTTGGACAGGTCGTCCACGACTGTGCCGCCGGCAGCCTTGACGAGTCCGAGCGCTGCCGAGTAGTTCAGGGCGTAGCTGCCACCGAGCTCGAATGTGCCGTCGGCGGTGGTGGTGCC
>JBHENV010000219.1:0-10116 GCA_046261895.1 Candidatus Limnocylindria bacterium | reverse complement strand
AGCTCCGTCGCCTCGAAGGCCGTCAGGTCGGTGGGGTCATAGTCATCGGCGAGCGATCCGCGCAGCGCATCCGCAAGCTCCTCGGTCAGCGTCGGGTCGAAGAAGACGCTGTGCCGAAGGTCGTTGGCCACGCTGGTGCAGCGCGGCGGGATGACGGGCCGGTTGCATGCGAGAAACGACGTGATCGGGCGCCCGCCGTGGTGGCCGACCGTGACTCCTGCGGACTGGATGAGGAGGACCGCCGCGAGCAGCCACGCACGGCGTCGGAAGAGGACGGGGGACATCGGATGGATGGTCGGCGCGGCACGGTCACGTGTCAAACTGGGGCGCTGGACGTAGCGCGCTTCGAACGTTTGTTCTAATCTTGCGGCGTGCGCACCGAGTACCGCGAGGAGCCGTGCCGGACGGCCCTCAACCGGGTGAAGGGGATGGGCTTCGGGTGGAGCCTGAATCCATACATGGGATGCGCGCATCGGTGCGCCTTCTGTTACGTGCGCGGTTTCGAACGGCGTGCCGATCGCCCGTCGGATGAGCGCTATGGCACGAACATCCGGGTCAAGACGAACATCGTGGAGGTGCTGTCTCGTGAGCTGGCTCGACGGAGCTGGCGGCGCGAGACCGTGGCCATCGGCGCCGCCACCGATCCGTACCAGCCCGCGGAGGGTCGCTACCGGCTCACGCGCGGCTGTATCGGCGCACTCGCCGCAGCGCACACCGGTTTTGACCTCATCACGCGCGGGCCGCTCGTGGTCCGCGACGTGGACGTGCTCGTCGAGGCGTCGCGGCGGGCCGACGTGCGGGTCAGCGTCAGCATCGCGACGCTCGACGAGTCACTCAGCAGCCGGCTGGAGCCGGGCGTCGCACCGCCCAGACAGCGCCTGCGGGCGATCCGCATCCTGACCGATGCCGGCATCGCCGCGGGCGTCGCCCTCGCTCCGGTCCTGCCCGGACTGACCGACGCGCCGTCAGACCTGGCGGCCGTCCTCCGGGCCGCGCGAGAAGCCGGTGCCACGCATGCCTGGTCGAACGTCCTCAACCTGCGGCCGGGCACACGCGAGCACTTCGTGAGCGTCCTGCAGCGCGAATGGCCATCCGAGCTGGGCCGATACCGGCGCCTCTACCCAGCCGGCGGATCGGGCTACCTGCGCCGCGCCGATGCGGATCCGATCGAGAGACGCCTTGGCGCGGTCAGGCGCGGTTCCGGCATCGGCGACCGGCGGCGCATCGTGCTGGCCCGGGACCCCGAGGCGAGCCAGCTGGCGCTGCCGATGTGAGCCGGCTCAGCGGTGAGCGTTCGCCTCCAGAATCGGACGCAGGAACGTGGCACGGTCGGCACGTGCCCGGGGCTCCCGCACGGCGTGATCCGCGTCGTAGGCGTGCATCTACTTCGGCTCGCCGGCAGCGCGATGGAACTCGAGCCCGGTCATGGCGGCGATGAAGAAGTCGCTCCGCGCGAACTGGAAGCAGACCGGCCGCGGCCCGATCTCCGCGACGCGTTCGATCGGATCCAGCGGCGCGAGCGCCCGCAGATACTCGTGCCGATCGCCCTCGATGGGCCAGAACGGAAGAAACCAGTCGGCCCAGCGCGGGGTGGCGGCGATCAGAACCACGGCGGCGATGCGCGCGTCCTCGGCCGCCAGCAAGGTGCCATGCATGGCGCCGAAGTCGTGTCCGATCAGGGCGATCCGAGCCTCGTCCACGTCGGAGCGGGTGGCCAGCATGTCGATCCCCGTCCGATGGCTGTCGACCTCGGCACGGATCCGGGCCATGTCCGCGCCGGCATCCGTCGGATCGCCGGCCCACGGGAACCGACCCTGCGGAAGCAGCGAGACGACTCCGTGCTGCCGGGCCAGGTCCACCGCCTCATCGACGAACTGCGTGCGATTGCCGTCGGCTGCCTCCGCGTCGAACCACTGCAGGAAGAGGCAGGCCGGTCCGCGGCCCCCGTCGGAGGGCTCGACCAGGAATGCCTCGACGTCTCCTGCGATGCGGATGTCGTGGATGCGCGCGCCATCGCGCTCCTCGGTGCCGTGAGTGTCCGTCATCGGTTCCTTGCTCGGTGCTGCACAGAACGTACCGGCAAGGCACAACGAAATGTCCCGAAGGAACAAGGCGCCCGACCGCGGTGACCGAAGCCACCGTTGCCGTCCGATGCCGGTGACCGAAGCCACCTCATCCGGTGCCGAACCTCATGATCGAAATCGTGTGGTCCGGGTGTCGCTTGCCCCTTCGGGACGACCTCATTGTCGGCTCGACCGGCAAGTGGCGCAAGGCCACTTATCCCCGACTTTCGGAAACGCGTCAGACCCTGTCCACAGCTCGTCCACGAAGCGGTCCCCCTGGGATCCGTATAGTTGTCATCAACAACCATCACCTGAAGGCAGGACCGCCGCTTGACATCCCGAATCCCCATCGACGACGCGCCGGTCCACCTCGACCACCGCGCCAGGATTGAGATCCTCGGCGCGATCCTGCTGACCATCTTCCTCTCGGCTCTCGACCAGACGGTGGTCGGCACGGCGCTGCCGCGCATCGTCACCGATCTGTCGGGCAACGAGCTGTACGTGTGGGTCGTCACGATCTACCTGCTGACGGCGACGGTGACCGGACCGATCTATGGCAAGCTGAGCGATCAGTTCGGCCGGCGGCCGATGATGATGATCGGCGTCAGCCTCTTCCTGTTCGGATCGCTGCTCTGCGGCCTCAGCCAGGAGATGTGGCAGTTGATCGCGTTCCGGGGCATCCAGGGGCTCGGCGCCGGTGCGATCTTCCCGATCGCGCTGGCCGTCATCGGCGACCTCTTCAGCCCACGCGAGCGTGGCAAGTATCAGGGGCTCTTCGGCGGGGTGTTCGCACTGGCATCCATCCTCGGCCCGGCGCTCGGCGGCTTCTTGACCGACACGATCAGCTGGCAGTGGGTCTTCCTCGTCAACCTGCCGCTGGGCCTGGTGGCGTTGGCTGTCCTCTGGCGGCTCCTGCCGCCGATCCGCCATCCGGAGTCCGTTCGATCAATCGACTACCTCGGGGCCTCGGTCTTCGCGGCGGCGCTCGTCCCCTTCCTCATCGGCCTGACGAACGCCCAATCGGGCGATTGGACCGATCCGCAGGTCGGCGGCCTGATGATCGTCGGAGCGATGCTCGGCGTGCTCTTCGTATGGATCGAGTCGCGTGCCGAGCAGCCCATCCTTCCGCTCGAGCTCTTCCGCAATCGGACGGTGGCCGCGTCGATCGCGGCGACCTTCCTCATCACGTTCGGGTTCTTCGGCGGCGTCATCTTCATCCCGCGCTGGTTCCAGTTCGTGCTCGGCTCATCCGCGACCGAGTCGGGATACCAGATGCTGCCGCTCATGATCGGCGTCATGGCCTCGTCGATCGTCTCCGGCCAGATCGTCGCACGCACGGGCCGCTACAAGTGGATGGCGGTTGGCGCCATGGCGCTGGCGGCGATCGGGCTCTACCTGATGACGAACCTGCGAGCCGATACACCCGTCGGGACGGTCTGGATCTGGATGGCGATCGCCGGCATCGGTATCGGTCCGTCCTTCTCGATCTTCACGATCGTGGTTCAGAACGCGGTTGGCCGCAGCATGTTGGGGGCGGTCTCGAGCGCGCTCACCTTCTTCCGACAGGTGGGGGGTTCGATCGGCCTGGCGCTCGCCGGCGCCATCTTCGGCAGCTCGCTCAACACGGAGACGCCGCGCCAGCTAACCGCGGGCGGCGTCCCCGAACCGATCGTCGACGCCTTCGCCGCCTCGGGCGGCTCGATCGACGGCCAGCTCACCGGGGTCGGGGTCGACCTCCCGGGACGGATCCTGGCGT
Source organism: Candidatus Limnocylindria bacterium (assembly GCA_046261895.1). GTDB lineage: Bacteria > Chloroflexota > Limnocylindria > QHBO01 > QHBO01 > JACDBZ01. The sequence goes on along the minus strand of JBHENV010000219.1, from coordinate 6,297 downwards.
CCGTGCCCGCCACCGAACGCGCCGCGGTCGAGCCGTTTCTCGACCAGATCGTGAATGCGATACATGAGGCCTTCTCGATCGCCATCGCTAACGCGCTCTGGCTCGGACTGGTCGCAGCGGGCGCCGCGGCGGTCATCGTGGCGGTCCTCGTCCCTGAGCTGGAGCTGCGTCATCGGCCCGTACCGGAAGCGGAGAAAAGTTCAGTGACGGCCCTTCCGAACATGGAATAGGCGGCTACCATGCCGGTGCCGCGTGCGCGCTCCTCGATGGACCGATCAGGCCAGCGAACGCGGCCCGATCGTCAGAGCGCCCGACTCGGAGTTTCTCCCATGACCGATGCGCTCGCTGCCGTCGCCGCCGGTTGGGGCGTGCTGATGGCGCTCTCCCCGATCCTCCAGATGCGCCGCGTGCTCGAGCGCCGCTCTTCGGCGGACCTCTCGATCTCGTACCTGGGCGTTCTCCAGATCGGGTTCTCGCTCTGGATCGCCTACGGAGTCGCACTGCGCAACGTGGCGATCATCGTCCCGAACAGCGTCGCGTTCCTGGTGGGCGCAGCGACGATCGGGATCGCCCTCCGCTACCGAGGGTCGGGTGCGGAGGTCCGGGCTCGCACGACTCGATAGCGTCAGCGGGTAGCGTGACGGTCAAGGATGCCCAGGATGCCAGCGAAGCCAATGGCGCCGAGGCCGATGAGCGTGAAGGTTACCGAGCCGCCCGCGAGGAAGCCGAGGACGGTGAGCAGGACGCCGAGAACTATCAGGGTTCGGGCAGCGAAATTGACATACATGACGTTACGCTCCGTCTTGACAATTGGCTGGATGACCAGCATCGGCGAAGAACCGCCAGTGGGCATCGAGCGGATGGACGCCGCGTGCTCGTCCAGAGCGCCTACGTCACATGTCGCAGGCGCAGACGCATACGACAGCCCACCATGACGGTCGGCTGTCGGCGACCAGGCTCCGCATCGCCGCGGTCCGACGCACGTCGCAGGAGGATTCATGACCACATCAGCGGATGCGCTGACCGAGCGCCTCTTCGCGGCGACCGTCGCCAGTTTCGACCTGGCCGGCGTCTACCTCGGCGATCGGCTCGGTCTCTACCGCAGCCTGCATGCGGACGGGCCGGCCACGCCCGATGAGCTCGCCGGGCGCACCGGCACCGATGCTCGCTACGTTCGCGAGTGGCTCGAGCAGCAGGCGGTTGGCGGCATCCTCGACGTCGATGCCGAACATCGGTTCAGCCTTTCGAGGGAACACGCCGCGGTGCTCGTCCACGACGAGAGCCTGAACCTGATGGCGCCCGTCAGCCGGATGGTGGCCGCCGCCTTTGGCAGGCTCCCGGCCGTCGTCGACGCGTATCGATCTGGCGACGGCGTCGCGTGGGAAGCCTACGGCCCCGACATGCGGGAGGGCCAGGCCGCCTTCAACCGCCCCGCGTTCACCCATCTGCTTGGCGGCGAGTGGCTGCCGGCCGTCGGCGACCTCCATGAGCGTCTGCAGGCGGATCCGGCGGCGCTCGTCGCCGACGTGGCCTGCGGCGAAGGCTGGTCGACGATTGCGATCGCCCGCGCGTATCCGAAGGCCCGCGTGATCGGGATTGACCTCGACGCTCCGTCGATCGAGGCAGCGCGACATAACGCCGCCGAATCGGGGCTGGATGGCAGCGTCGAGTTCCGGCACGGGGATGGGGCCGTCCTCGACGACGGCCCCTACGACGCGGCGATCATCATCGAGGCGGTGCACGACATGGCCAACCCGGTGCCGGTGCTTCGATCGATTCGCAACGCGCTCGTGCCGGGCGGCTCACTGATCGTGGTCGACGAGCGCGTGGCTGAAACGTTCGCCGTCCCCGGCGACGATCTCGAGCGCTTCATGTACGGCTGGAGCATCACCACCTGTCTGCCCGATGGTCGTTCCCGGTCGCCGAGCGTCGGGACCGGCACGGTGATGCGCCCGAGCACGCTCCGTTCGTACGCGACCGAGGCAGGCTTTACCGAGGTCGAGATCCTGCCGATCGAGAACGACTTCTTCCGCTTCTATCGCCTGCGCGGCTGACCCGCACCGCCTGGTCAGACGAAGTTCGGAACGACGAGGGTCGTCAGGACCACGGCGAGAAGCAGCAGGACCGTCGCAATGCCGAGCTCCCAATCGGAGACGGTGGTGGCGCTGCGAGGCGCGCGGCGGAGCATGATGCTGCTCTCCAGTGAGGATTCCTTTCCCTCACGCTACGCTCGCACGGTCCCCGGTGGATCGTTCAGGCGTCCCACGCCGCAGTACGTCATTCGACCGACCCTCGGCCGGACACCTCAGTCGGCAGCGTCCGGCGTGCGGGAGGCTGCGAGGATCTGAATCCCCGGCCCCTCCGGCAGCGCCCAGCCGCCAAGCTCGCCGGAGGCGACGATGGCGAACGGTGAGCCGCCGATGATCCTGCGCTCGCGCGTCATGAGGACCAGGCTGCCGAGCTCGTCATCGGAGAGTGTCCGCCGGTCGACGACGCGGCCGGCGCGATCGAAGCGGAACGCGGTCAACCCTGGCTCGAGCACGAGCCGAGCTTCGGAGGCGCGCTCCGTGGTCGCAAGCACGCGCCGGGCCGAGGCTTCCGTTTGGGCGATGGCCGGAGTCGACTCGATCCAGGCACCAGCGATGCCGCCTCCGGTCATGCGCAGGAAGGTGCGGCCATCGAGCACGCGTCGACGATCGACGGTCACGACACGATCGCCCGCGATCTCGATCCCCGGCGTCACTGAGACGCCCGCCTCGTCGAAGCGGTGCGTCAGGTGCTCCAGCGGCGGCAGCGTGATCCGTGTATCGGCGGTGAGCGCGACCTCCTCCACCAGGCCGAGCGCGTGCGCCCGACTGGACTCAGCCACCCACCAGCGACCGAGCGACGGATCGTCGATCTCCAGCCACGAACCGTGCTGCCCGACGAGGCGCGCGCGCCGGTCCGCCTGGAGCCAGCGCCGATCGACGACGTCGAGCGCCTGGTGCGCGGCGACCGTGCCATCCGGCTCGAATCGCAGGAGCTCGTGGGATCCCGACTCGAGGACGATCGGCAGCCTTGCGGAGAGCGGATCGGCATCCAGGCGGGTGACGAAGCTCCAGGAGACGGCCTCCAGCGCCCTCCCCGCGAGGTCCCGGATCCCGGCCGTGACGACGACGGCGTAGCGACTGCTCAGGGTGAGCGGCGCATCGGGCGTCAGCGTTGCGATCAGCGACGAGGGGTCGTGGGCCATGGTGAAGGCGACGGGCTCGCCGTCGGCGTCGCGCAGCGAGAGCGTCTCGGTGGAGATGCCGATCACCGGCTCGCTGAGCTGGACGGTCACCTTCGCGCCAGGACGCACGTCGCTGGCGCCTGGCTCCGGTGAGGTGAGGCTGGCGGTCGGCGGCGTCTGGTCCCAGGCCAGCATCGGGTTGAGATCCGGATTGCCGGCGAAGGCGTACCAGTAGTTCGGCGGTCCGTCGGTGTACTTCGAGCGATGGAGCCAGATCGCCTGACCGCCCGAGAACGGATGCGGCTGCGACGTCAGCGCCGAAGGTACGAAACGATGATCGGAGACGAAGGCGGAGCCGAACGTGGCAGCGCGGTCCCCGAGCAGGCGACCAACCAGGTCGGCGGCGCCGCGGTCGAAATCCGTGGCGAAGTAGGCGGAGCCGCCCATGGCGAAGACTGCTCGCGAGTAGTACGCGACGCGCTGCGCCGCCACCCACGCAGACGCCGGCTCGTGACCGCCCTCGGAGGCCCCGGGCGCGTAACAGGTGTTCGAGTAGATCATCACGAAGCCGGGGGCCGGTCGCGCGTTGGCTACGATCCAGTCCTCGCCGTAGTAGGCGATCTCACCGGCGGCATCGCCATGTGTCCCGTGCGAGGCCGGCCCCTGAAGGGCCCATCCGTTCTGCTTGGCCGTGTTGAGCCCACCGTACGGGCTCGGGTGCCCGTAGCCGTGGCCGAAGTAGATGACCACCTGCGCGTCGGCCACCGCCGCGAGCACGTTGCCCGGGGTCGCATACGGTGAGTAGGCGCGTGCCACGACGGCGCCGCGCTGCTCCGCCGCGGCCGCGGCCGCATCGGCGAGGGCCAGGTAGGTTGGCGTCAGGGTGCCGACCGGACCGACGATGATGGCGACCTTGGCCGGCGACGCGGCGTGGATGGTGGACGGCAGACCGAGCGCCGCTGCGAGGCTCAATGCGGCGAGCGCAGCGCGAAACAGGCGAGACAAGAGAAGGGCTCCGAAATGGATGGCTGGATGGGCACGCCGGCTGGGCGAGCCGTCCATGCATGCTCACCGTACGGGTACGGGATCATACCTCCTATGGCCAATGGGCACCGCGCCCACTGGTACTTCCGGCGTACCCTGCGCCTGGAAGCCGCATCTGCCACGATTGGCCGGTGACCATCTCCGCCCGCCACGACCTGCGCAACGTGGCGATCATCGCGCACGTCGACCACGGCAAGACCACGCTCGTGGACGGCATGCTGCGCCAGACCGGGACCTTCCGGGCGAACGAGGCGGTGGTGGATCGCGTGCTCGACTCCGGTGACCTCGAGCGCGAGAAGGGGATCACCATCCTCGCCAAGCAGACGACCGTCGACTACGACGGCGTGCGGCTCAACATCGTCGACACGCCGGGCCACGCCGACTTCGGCGGCGAGGTCGAGCGGTCGCTCCTGATGGTCGACGCTGTTCTGCTGCTCGTCGACGCATCGGAGGGCCCGCTGCCCCAGACGCGCTACGTCCTGCTCAAAGCCATGGCCCGCCACCTGCCGGTCATCGTGGCGCTCAACAAGATCGACCGATCCGATGCACGGCCGGCGCAGGTTCTCGACGACGTGTACGAGCTCTTCATGGACCTCGGCGCCGAAGCGCACCAGATCGAGTTCCCGGTCGTCTACACCAACGCCAAGGCCGGCACGGCCACGACCGATCTGGTGCAGCCCGGGACCGACCTGCGCCCGCTGCTCGACCTCCTCGTGAGCGTGACGCCGGCGCCCACCTTCACCGACGGCCATCCGCTTCAGCTGCTGGTGACGAACCTGACCGCGAACGACTACGTCGGGCGCATGGCGGTCGGCCGCATCCGCAACGGCACCATCCGGGTGGGGCAGCGGGTGACCATCGTGCGGGAAGAGGCGGAGGACCCCGACGGATCGGTCGAGCCGGGACGCAGCATGACCCTCACCGGCAGCGTGACCGCCCTCCAAACAGCGCACGGCATCGACCGTGTCGACATCAACGAGGCATCGCCGGGCGACATCGTCAGCGTCGCCGGCATGCCCGAGGTGACCATCGGCGACACGCTCACCGACCCGGCCGATCCCCGACCGCTCCCCCGGCTGGACGTCGACGCGCCGACGCTGCGCATGACCTTCGGGGTCAATTCGTCACCGATGGCCGGACGCGACGGCACGTTCCTCACCTCGCGGCAGATCAAGGCGCGCTTGGAGCGCGAGGTCCTCGGCAACGTGGCGATCGAGATCCACCCGACCGAGTCGGGCGAGACCTTCGAGGTCCGGGGCCGCGGCGAGCTCCAGCTGGCGATCCTCATCGAACAGATGCGGCGTGAGGGCTTCGAGCTCACCATCAGCCGCCCCGAGGTGATCATGCGCGGCGGCCAGGAGCCGTACGAGCGCGCCACGATCGACATTCCGCCCGACTACATCGGCGTCGTGCAGCAGGCGCTCGCGGGCCGCAAGGGCCGCCTGGAGCAGATGAGCACCGATGCGGACGCCCGCGTGAGGATGGAGTTCATCATCCCCACGCGCGGGCTGATCGGCTATCGCGGACAGCTGCTGAGCGACACGCGCGGGACGGCGCTGCTCCACCAGATCGGCGAGGGCTACGGGCCATGGGCCGGCGAGGTGACGCATCGGACCAGCGGCGTGCTGGTCGCCGACCGCAGCGGAGAGTCGCGCGCCTATGCGCTCTCGTCGCTGGTGGAGCGGTCGGAGCTGTTCATCGGTCCGTCCACCGAGGTCTACGAGGGCATGATCATCGGCGAGAACAGCCGCCCCGGTGACATGGACGTCAACCCGAACAAGTCCAAGGCCCTCTCCAAGATGCGCACCCAGGCGACCGACGGCGACTATCGCATCCACACGCCCCCGCGCGTCCTGACCCTCGAATCGGCGATCGAGTTCATCGCCGAGGACGAGCTGGTGGAGGTCACCCCGACGGCGATCCGCCTTCGCAAGCGCCTGCTCTCGCAGCACGACCGCCGCCGGGCATCGGGCGCCGCGTACAAGGCCGGCGTGACGTGATCGGCGGGCGAACGAAGCTCGTCTGCACCATCGGGCCCGCAA
>JBHENV010000218.1:0-4091 GCA_046261895.1 Candidatus Limnocylindria bacterium | reverse complement strand
ACGCCCATCTCCTCGAACCGCTCGGGGCTGTAGAAGATGGTGGCCTTCGAGTTGAGCTTGACCATGATCCCGTACAGCTCGTCGTCGACGACGCCGACGTCCAGGATGCCGGGGGCATAGTTGCCCTCGATGTCGGCCTGGGCGACTCCCAGCTCGCTCAGTGGAATCAGCGACCCTTCACGGGCAAGGCTGCGCAGCGTGCCGATACCCGGGATGATCGCCACGTCGGGCGGCTCGCCGCCCTGGATCCGGGTGCGAAGCACGGTGGCGTAGTCGGTGCGGTTGGCCTCGTACTCCGCCTCGATGCCAGTCTTTTCCGTGAATGCCGCAAGGACGGCCTCGAATGCCTCCTGCTCGGTGCCACCCCAGAGGGATGTGACGACGATCGAGCCGTCTGCCTCCTCGACGTCAGCACCGTTCGCGCCGGTCGCGCCGGCTCCGCCGTCGCCGTCGTCTGCCGGCCCGCACGACGCGAGCACGAGTGCCGCCACCATGGCGGGCACGAGATATCGAAACTTCCGCATTTGGTTCCTCCACCAACTCCTATGTTTCGCGGCAAGCAACGCTCCTTCGGTGAGGCTAGCCCGCGAGGGTCTTCTCTGACTCCGGATCGAAGATGTGCAGCTTCTCCATTGGCACTGCGAAGTCGACGCGGTCACCCACGGCGACCTTGTTGTCGGATGGAATGAGAGCAACGATCTCGTTGCCCTCGGCCTGCGCGTGGATCAGCACCTCGTTGCCAAGATACTCGACCACGTCCACGGCGGCCGGGAACCGGACGGCGCTGCTCTCCTGGCCGTTGGCCAGCTCGATGTGCTCCGGCCGGAAGCCGACGAGCACCTGCGTGCCGTCCGCGCGCGAGTCCGCGGCGCGGGCCTGCTCGCCGGTCAGCTCCAGCTTGAGGCCGCCGAGCAGGAGGTCCTTGCCCTCGGACGTCGTCGTGGCGAAGTTCATGGACGGAGAGCCGATGAACCCGGCGACGAAGACGTTCACCGGGTGGTCGTAGAGCTCCTGTGGCGTGCCGACCTGCTGGAGCAGGCCGTCCTTCATGACGCAGATGCGGTCGCCCATCGTCATCGCCTCGACCTGGTCGTGAGTGACGTACACGGTAGTCGTTCCGAGGCGCTGGTGGAGGCGGGCGATCTCGGCCCGCGTCTGGACGCGCAGCTTGGCGTCGAGGTTGGAGAGCGGCTCGTCCATCAGGAACACCGACGGCTCGCGCACGATCGCCCGGCCGAGCGCCACGCGCTGCCGCTGACCACCGGACAGCGCCTTGGGCTTGCGGTCGAGGAAGCGCTCGAGGCCGAGGATCTCGGCCGCCTCTTTCACGCGCTTGTCGATGTCTTCCTTCTTGGTCTTGCGCAGCTTGAGACCGAAGGCGAGGTTGTCGTAGACGCTCATGTGCGGGTAGAGCGCGTAGCTCTGGAAGACCATGGCGATGTCGCGATCCTTGGGGGCCACGTTGTTCACCACGCGGTCGCCGATGAGGAGCCTTCCATCGCTGATGTCCTCGAGGCCGGCAACGCAACGGAGCGCGGTGGTCTTGCCGCAGCCCGATGGGCCGACCAGGACGAGGAACTCGCCATCCTGGATCTCCAGGTTCAGGTCGTTGACGGCAACGACATCTTCGCCGTACCGCTTGTACATATGCTCGAACGTGACGGTTGCCATCGAAACACTCGCTCCTGTCAGTCAACGGCAGGCCGCTGGCGGCCTGATGGCCCCTGCTCGGGAAGGCATCATAGTACGGAGCGCAACCCGCACTGCGATTGTTCCGGTCTCCCATGCAACGACTGCTCGCATTCCTTCGCCGCATCGCCGGCCGGCTGACGGTCCTGTTCGTCCTGGTGACCGTGTTTCGGCGTGCCCTCGGGGCGTTGAGTCGGGGTCGCCGGCGCCGGCCGGGGCGTGAGCCGCTTCCTTCGCTGCTCGACCGTCACCCGGCCGCCGGCAGCGCCCCTCGCCGCCGCATCGGCCTGCATAGCATCCCGATTGAAAAGATCGCCGGCACCATGCGTCATCCCACGCAGAACACCGCCGACTTCCTCCCGATGCCGGGCCTCCGCGGCCCGAACTGGCTCGCCCGCTGGCAGCGCATCACGCGCGCCATGGACCGCCTGGACATGCTTCCCCCCGTCGAGCTGATACAGGTCGGCGACGAGTATTACGTCGTGGACGGCCACAACCGGGTGGCCGCCGCGCGGGCCGCCGGGGGAGTCGAGATCGACGCGGACGTGACCCAGCTCCTGCTCCCGGGCGTGACGCAGCCGGGCTCGGCGTCACTCGACGCGAGCTCGCTGATCGGCACCGCCGAGGTTCGGCAAGCGGCGCGCGGACGCCAATCGCGGACGGTCGAGCAGCGCGGGGCGATCGACGGCGTCTCCCGACGTGATCTGGCCGGGGACCGCGGCGAGCACCGATGACGGATTGGCTTTCCGTCCGGTGGCCGGACTCACTGCCGTTCGCCGGCCGCAACCATCGACCGATCCGGATCCTGGCCGTCTCCGACGAGCCCGACCCGACGCTCGACTCGACCGGCACCAGGGAGCGGATCGGCAAGGTCGACCTGATCGTCGGCGCCGGCGACCTGGAGACCGATTACCTCGCCTTCGTCGCCGATGCGTTCCACGCGCCGCTGCGGTACGTCCGCGGCAACCATGACGTCGGCGCGGCCTGGAGCGACACCCGTCGGGCCCTGCTGCCGGAGCCGATGCCCGACGGCCGAGTGATCAGCGAGCTCGGCCTGCGTCTCGTCGGCTTCTCCGGGTCGCCGATCTACAACGGACGGGACATGCAGGTCTCGTCGCTCGGCATGTGGAGGCGCGTCATCGGCGCGAGCTCCGCCGCCCAGCGCGCACGGCCCGTCCTCGTGGTGACCCATGCGCCTCCGCGCGGCATGAACGACGACGCCGATCGAGCGCACCGTGGCTTCACCTCGTTCCGCTGGCTGGCCGATCGACTGAGCCCGCCGCTCTGGCTGCACGGGCACACGGCCCTCGTGCGCCGGGGGATGGACGACCGGTGCGCCCGTCACGGCGGCACCCTCTTCTACAACTGCACCGGGGCGACCCTCGTCGAGCTCACCTCCCCCCACGCGGATGGATGAGCCGGTCCCCATCCGGCGCGCTGCGGTCGGCTGTCTCCTGATCGCCCTGGCGGTGGCAGCCGCGGGCCTCATCGTGCGGCCGGCGATTTTCAGCGTCGCGCCGCCTCGTGACGACTCGGTGGTCACGGTCGCCACCGCCAGCGAGGTCACCGCGCGACCGGTTCTTCGCAATGTCATCCTCAGCCGATCGCACGGCTGGTCCGGCGAGCGCGACGCCGGCGACGGCCGCGTGCAGGTCGCCGTGATCCTTGCGCCCGCGAGCGCCACCGGGATCAGCGCCGTGAATGCTGCGACGCCGGGCCGCGACGACTGCCCGGTCGAGATCGGCGCCGATCGGCTCACCAACTGTGACCGGAAGGCCTGGACCTACGACGGTACGCCGATCGATCCGTCGGACCCGCCACTCGAGCGCATCGCCGTGTCGGATACCTCCGGCTCGGTCGTCCTCGACATGACCGACCCGCTCGATTGATCGAGCGCAGTTCACAGGAGGCCCCTTCCGCGCGTCATCCGCTGCGGCACAGGGCGTGCTGACGCGACAGCCAACAGAGAAGGAGGAACCATGCCAGAGCTCGGCATCTTGGGGTGGATCATCATCGGCCTGCTGGCCGGCGCCATCGCCGGCGCGTTCGTCCCGGGCCGACAGCGCTACGGCTGCCTCGGCACGATGGCGATCGGCATCATCGGCGGCTTGATCGGAGGCTGGCTGTGGGTCAACGTGCTCGGTCAGGGCCAGGCATCGGGTTGGCTGGGCGCGCTCGTCATCGCGACGCTCGGGTCCGTGCTCGTGATCCTGGTGCTGCGCGCCATGAGCGGACGCGACTAGCGCCCGGATCGGTCAATGGGGGCGAGCGAGGCAGCGCGGGATTGATGACCCGGAGACATGCCCGCCGCTCATTTGCGCTGGCCCTTCGTTTGGGCGACGATTGGGCGCGCCGCGCTGCGACCACGCGCGGCTTCGTGGTGGCCTTAGCTCAATCGGTAG
>JBHENV010000217.1:0-2663 GCA_046261895.1 Candidatus Limnocylindria bacterium | reverse complement strand
GCTGATCGTGCGGCCCGACGGCTACGTGGCCGACAGCGTCCTCTCGGGCCGCGCGACCCTCGAGGAGCTGTCGGTCCGACTCGACCGGGCTCGCGGCTTCTAGCGCCGCCAGCCGCCGGCCGGTGTCCCGGCCACGGCACGTCGGCCGGTCGGGACGAGCCCGAAGCCGAGCGCCACCAGGCCGAGCCCGATGAGCAGGGCGGCGCTCGGCGCCTGGGCGGTTGCCGGTACCGGCAGAGCGGTGTTCGGCTGTGCTCCCGCGGCAGTGGCGACGCTCGCGGTCGGTGCGGCGCTCGCTGCGGGCGCGGCAGACGCGGCCGTGGGCTGTGCTGCGGCGGCCTCGACCACCACCGTGGCGATCATGTCGCTGTGGTAGTCGCACCGATACTGGTACGACCCGGGAGCGGTGAAGGTGTGCGAGAACACTTGTCCCGCATCGAGGTTGCCGGACGCGAACGATCCGTCCTCGGCGGTGACGGTGTGAGGCGACGAGTCCGCGTTCGTCCAGGTGATCGTATCGCCCACGGCGACCGTCACGGTGCTCGGGCCGAACGCGCCATCGGTGATCTGCACGCCGTGCTCGGCGGCACGCACGGCCGGCGGCGAACCGGCCAGCGCCGCCACCGTGGCGAGCAGCATGAAGGTGCCGACGGTGGCGACGAACGCGCGTGTGCGTCGGCGCTGGAGCATTGGGATGGACGGCATGAATGGTCCTCGTGCGATTGCGTGTCACCCCGTTTGAGACAGCGCAGCCGCGAAAGGTTTCATCGGCGGACCACGTGTGGATAACCGCGCGTCCTGCTCCTCGTTTCGTGGATAAAGGGACTTGAGCCGGCCAACCCGCGCCTGCATGCTTGCGGAGTCCTGAAGGGGCTGCTGGTCGGTCAGAGATCACCTCAACGATCGCCGCGGTTCCTTCGGGACGCTTCGTGTCCATCGCAGGCCCTGGTGGTTGGACCCTCCGTCGCCCGCCTGCTACGATGGCCATCCTTCGGTCGGGGCGTGGCGCAGTAGGTAGCGCGCGTCGTTCGGGACGACGAGGTCGGAGGTTCGAGTCCTCTCGCCCCGACCAGTACCAAATCCTCGCTCATTTTCGCCGCCATGCCGAGCAGCCACGCATGCTCCGCGCGCGGGTAGACCGCCACCACCTTCGGTCCCCACAGGTCGAGCCGCTCGAAGATCTCGCGTGCCGCCTCTTCGCGCAGCTCCTCAGTCAGCCGCGCTCGGCTGCTCAGCCGCCAATGCGACGCGATGCTTCTGACGTCGCCGGTGGTTGGAGCGCCGCACCCATGCCCGCCGGCTCCAACTCGGCGGGCACCCGGCGGTCGCGGCGATGCTGCATGCCGGGCGCAGCAAGCGTCTGTCTGCCCGACGAGAGGGCCGCGTGTCGATAGACTCGGGTGATGACGCCTCGCTACGTGGTCGCGTTCGTCGCCGGTCTGGCTGTCGCCGGCGGCATCGCCTGGTACGTCGCGATTGAGTTGAACAACCCGACTCAGGCCGTGCTCGGCTCCGCCGGTACTCTCCCGTCCACGTTGCTCGGAGGCGTGCTTGTGATTGCCGGCGGCTACATAGCGGTGGTCGTCGGGGAGCGCCGCCGGCAGGAGCGCGAGCGGGCGGAGCGGCTACGATCGCTGCGCCGCGCCGAGCTTATCGACACGCGCGACTACCTGCTCGGCCTGCTCGACGTCCAGATGGCTCGCGCACTGGAGGACGCCGCGGCCGAGACTGCGATCGCATTCGGGCCAAAGGCTAGGGCGCCACGGATCAACCTGGGGCTCGCAGAGACCGATCTGCTCATTGAGCAGCGGCGAGTGACCAACGAGCTCATGGCTGTCGACCTCCGCCGCCGGCGCGGGAAGCCGCCGGCCATGCGGCCGGGGCTGGCTCCGGACTATACGGAGCTGCGGGTGCGGTTGACGGGAGCCTTCGCGGAGCTCGAGCAGCGGATCGAGCGTGACGAGGAGGACGCCGTCCTCTCCCGCGAGGAGATCCGCGCGATCGAGGACGCGACTCCGCTGATTGATCACCTAGCGCTGGACGACCTGTAAGGGCGTGGCCGTTCTCCGGACGATCGGAGAAAATGCGTGAGGATACCGGCGGCTCCACTATGCTCGGGGCATGGATATCGAGCGGCGCATCGAGGCCTTGGAGCGCCAGATCGCGGAGGCGAACGACGGCCGACCCTCAGACTTCAAGGCCTGGCGCGAACTCACCTCGGCCACGGTCCGGGCCGTCATGAGCGCTGACCACCCCGGGCGGGAAGCGCTCGAGAAGGTGCGCTATGGCCCGATGATGGCCTCCTCTGCCACGCCTCAGTCGGACTGGGACCGGGCGCGCGCGAGCGGAGTGCGGAGCGCCGTGGCGATCCTCAAAGGCTGCATCCGTGAACTCGAGCTCAGCGTCGTCGTCGCGCCGCAGGCGCAGGCGTCATCGCTACATCCATGGATCGCGGGGGCGGTCACCGGCCTATGGGACAACGGGCACCACCGCCAAGCAGTTGACGAGGCGACCGGGTTCAATCCTTTCAACACGCTGACGCTTTCACCGGTGTAGGCCGTGACGCAGCGATGGTGGGGCAGACGGCGGGCAAGGTGAAGGACGCATTCAGCAGCGGCGGCGAAGAAGTGACCGACCGACGCGCCGTCTGACGGACGTCTGGT
>JBHENV010000216.1:0-2992 GCA_046261895.1 Candidatus Limnocylindria bacterium | reverse complement strand
TCGTCGCTGCCCGTGATGGCCAGTAACGGGGCGATCCTGCTCCGTAGCGCTTCCGGCCCTCGACCAGCAGGCGCGGCCCGTGGACGCTGACGAAACCCCCACTACTTACCGGTCAGGAGCAAGGGCGGGTCCTGCCGCAGTTCGGCGACCCCGAGGCGGACGGGTGTGCACGGTTCCCTTTCCGACTGGGCAACGCAGCGTGAGGTCGACCGCGCTACCGTCCGTCCCCCGATAGCTGAGGATTCTCCTCGAGGAGCTTTCGAACAACTCCGCTGCCGAACCCGTGCCAACCGTTGAACCTGGCACCCTCGCTGCTCGCCATCCGGTCGATCTCCCGAAGGGCGGCGGCGAGTTCGCCATCGGGACGAGGGAAAAGCACAGCTCGCATGTCGGCGTCCGTCAGGAGGCGCGTGATAGCCGGCTCCGTTCGGGACGTGAAGAAGCGAGCGAAGTTGGTGTACCAGCCTCGGTCGTCGATGCTTCCGGTCGCGTCGATGATGGCCAGGGCGGCGAGGATGTCGAACTGGCACATGCTGGTGATGAGCTGCTCGTCGTCGACACTGATATCCGGACGGAGAGTGGGCATTGATGCGGCCCGCTCGGCGGCCATCGTTATTAGAGACTTTGAGTGCTGGTCGGGGCCGGTGAGCAGGTTCGCCCGGGCGGCCATGGTCAGGCCGTGCCTGAGCCACGTCGTGTAATAGTCGTCCGTGCCGGGCGGTTGCACAGTGATGGAGCGCACGGCCTGCCAGTCCTCCGCTCGCACGGCGAGCGCCCCCAGGGCGATGACGTGCTCCAGGACGAGGAGCCAAACATCCGTGCCATGCCCGTCGGAACGGGCATAGCCGTGAGAGGGGGCGAATCCGAGTTCGTATACCTTCGCCAAAGCCTTCAGGGCACGGTCGAACCATTGCCTCCGGCGGTAGCTGACCGCTTGTGCGGCGATGGACGTCACTCGACCGACCAGGGTCGCTAGCTCATCCGATTCGCGAGCATCGATCAGGCCGGCGGCGTCGGCGGTGGTCTCGTTAAGGCACCGCTGGAGCGGAATGTCGTCATTGCGGCGGAAGAGCTCGAGAGCTGCCGCATCGAACGCCGCTGTATCGAGGCGCCACGTAAAGTTGCCGGCAGGCCCCTCGATGAGTCGTTGTGCGCCACGTGCGATGCCGAGCTCGGAGAGATCCTCCCGTAGCTCAGCGCGCCAGGCCTCCTTGCGGGCAGCAATGGCATTCCGCCAGATGCGCTCGATGTCCGATTGCCGCCAACGCTCGCTAGACGTGCCATGCCGCGCGAAAACGTCCCCCGACCGAAACACGACGTGGTCCCTGCCGGCACGGGGGTACTTCCCATCGACCTTGATGACACAGAAACCATCGACGTTGGGGGCGATGTGGATCAGGGAGAGCGTGCAGTCAGCGACCGTGTGGATAGCGGTCCGGAGCTCGAAAGGCTCCGGCAGCCACTTCGCGAGGATGGGACGGAGCGCGGCCTCGTCGAACCACTTCACATGCTCAGCCGTCACGCCAGGCGGAAACGGCTTCCCGTCGTCGTCGGCGCCGATGACTATGTGCCCACCGATGACCTGCATCGCTGCGACATCCTTGGCGAGTTCCATCCGAGCTGCGTTGTCTCCGAGGTCACACTCCCGCTTGTAGTCGAGGGTTTCGGACTCGCCCCTGAGATCGAGCAGGTGGATCAGCTGCTCACGAGAAACTGACGGCGGCACTGCGGACATGTTTGCGATGGACAAGCGTGCCACTTCATCGAATCGATGGGGCCTCTTGGCTGGGTCGGGTGTCTCTTAACGTGGTGGTGTGGCGTCGGCGATCGGTGTCGGGGTGGTGCCCGAACGGCGCCGGCCGTCCGTCAGCTCGCGAGTCGCGGGAAACGTAGGTGTGGCGAGGATGTGCTGCACTGCATCGGTCGGCGGCCTCGCCCGACCGAGCAGTAACGCCTGCGTCGTGGTTACCGAGCGCGCGCTGGCCCGCCGCCCGGCGGCGCCGGCGGCTCGAAGCCGACGTGTTCGATCGGCTCGATCGGGTCGCAGACTGACCGCCGAAGCGCGAAGCAGGATGGGGCGCGTGGAAGCGGACGCAAGATGACGCCTGATTCCTTGTCTTTTGGTCCAGCCCGGACACGGCATATCGTGGCGGCGGTCGTTCTCACGGTTGGTCTCTTGGTTGTCTTCTACGACGTTCTTCCGTTTGCACTCGCCACGGCTATTGGCTTCGCTGGTGCGCTCTACGGCTTCCGAGCATTCCGCTTGAGCATCGCCCGCCAGGACGGAACTCTGGTCATCCGGAATCTCCTCCGAACGTATCGGATCACGTTGCCGTCCGTACTTACGGCGGCGTTCGAACCATCGCGTCCCGCCATGCCACGACGTCTGACCGTTGTCACGGCGGACGGCGACACCTTTGTGGCGACAGGCGTCAGCAAGTGGGCCTCATTGCTGACCGACGAAGAGATCAACGCGAAGCCAGCCCATCGTGCGGATGCCCTCGTCGCCTCCTTCTTCGCTCACTCAACCTGAGCGCCGCGACCGGCTGTTCAAGCGATGCGGTGACCGAACAGGAAGTGGCCGCTTCTGCCCGGGACTTGTACCGCCGCCGATCCGCCCACTCGATGGATAGGAGTGATCGGGATCTGCCGATCCCCATCGAGGTGGACCCTCCCGGGTTTCGGTGCAATGCCGTCCTCCTTGGTCTCAGGTCGGGGACAGGTTGAGGATCGGGTCGCTCCCGCGCTACCAAGCTCGTTCGCCAACTATGTCGCCCATTCGCCATCTACTCGCCACTTTGGCGGCGCATTCGCAGACTGTAGGGATCCCCCGAAGATGGCGAGCGTGCACCTAGCGAAGGTGGCGAGAGCACTATCCGGCGTCACCCGTCGGGACGAATTGTTGGCGAGTTCCTCGAACTCAGCACGCGCGCCCGCGACGCGGCCTCGCTGGAGCGTTGCGGGGCGCTCGGGCGGGGGGTGAGGGGTCGGG
>JBHENV010000215.1:0-5354 GCA_046261895.1 Candidatus Limnocylindria bacterium | reverse complement strand
CAGGCCCTCGCCTGGCTCCTGCTTGAGCCGCTGAACCGCTTGCCCCAAGTCGCCTCGCACCAGCTCGGCATTCCAATCGACCCCGCTCAGCGTGCTCGACACGACGTACTTCTTCGCCCGGTCGATGGTCTCGGCGAACGGGATCTCCCACTCATCCATCCAGTCAGGCCACGTGCCCGTGGCCGGCTGCCGCCACGCCGACTCCATCATCTCGTAGGTCACCCGGCCGAATAGCAGGCCATCGGCTCGTTCCATCTCGGCGGTCCAGTAGCCCATAGATTCCTCGTCCGGGGGGAGCCCTGCCTCGTGATGGCAGCAGCTGCCGTCGAGCGTGACGTTGATCGAGTATCGAAGTGGTCTCATCTCGTTGCTCTCCCTTGATGCGCGCCGCGCGTTCACCGGGCCGTACTCAGACGACTGCCGGCGCCATTTCTCATCGGCGCCCCGATCGCACCTACTCATCACCGTCGTGGTGCGAACCAGACCGCAGACCGAGCGCGCGACCGATTCGCCGATCTGGTCGCCCTCAGTGCGCACCGAGCGGTGTCCCGGAACATTCGGCGATCGGCTCTGCCGAAGCAGCCCTGATCGCCGGCGATGTGCACGCGCGGGCCGTGACGGATCGCGGCATGACAGCCGCGTCACCCGGTAGGTGCCGACCCGTCTCGGCCCGCCTCGACGCGTAGGGATGTAGGGGTGCTGCCCGAGGACAGTTTATGACCACCAGGAGATAGCGCTCGGGCGGCCGCCTCCGGTTGCGGCAGCCTGCATGCGGTCTGCGGAGTGACCCCGAGTCGATCCGCCACCGACATCACTACGTCCTACGATTGCTTGGCCATAGCGACCACCGCGGCAATCACACCCTCCGGCGAGATGCGGTTCGCGCTCGCCGGCCACCACATCATGATGAGTCCCTCGTATGAGCACTGACCAGGCCAGTGATGGCGCACCGCCGCTCCTGGGGACGAAGCTGCATGCACCACGGCGGCGCCGCGGTGTGGTCGAGCGCCCAAGGCTGACCGACCGCCTGGCCGATGCCAAGCTTCCGTTGCTCACCCTCGTGTCGGCTCCGGCCGGGTTCGGGAAGTCGACGCTGCTGGCCGAGTGGCTCTCTGGCGACGCACACGACGACCGCTCGACGGCGTGGCTGTCCCTCGATGCCGGCGACAACGACCCGGCGCTGTTCTGGTCCTATGTCATAGCCGCCGTTCGGACAGTGGTGCCCGACGCCGGGCAGGGCGCACTGTCCCTGCTGCGGTCGTCCCAGCCGCTGGAGTCGGTGGTGGCGTCGATGCTCAACGACCTCGCCGATCTCCCCGGTGAGCTTGTCGTGGTGCTCGACGACTACCACCTCATCGGTGCGGCGGAGTTGCACGAAGCCATGTCCTTCCTCCTGGAACACCTGCCACCACAGATCCACCTGGTGCTCGCCGGTCGGGCCGACCCGCCGCTGCCGCTGGCGCGCCTCCGCGCCCAGGGGGACCTGTTGGAGATACGTGCCGCCGACCTGCGGTTCACGGCCGAGGAAGCCACCGCCTATCTCAACGAATCGATGGGTCTGCACTTGACGGCGACCGATGTGGACGCCCTCGAGGCCCGGACCGAAGGCTGGATCGCCGCCCTGCAGCTCGCCGCTCTCTCGATGCAGGGCCGCGACGACACCGGCGGGTTCATCGCCAGCTTTGCCGGCGACGACCGCTTCGTGGTCGACTACCTCGCCGAGGAGGTGCTGGAGCGCCAGCCGGAGGAGATCCGAAGCTTCCTGCTTCACACCTCGGTCCTCGACCGTCTTACCGGGACTCTGTGCGACGCCGTCACCGACGGCACCGGTGGGAGGGCGTTGCTGGAGAGGCTCCATCGGGCCAACCTCTTCCTCGTCCCGCTCGACGATCGCCGGCTCTGGTATCGATACCACCACCTCTTCGCCGACGTCCTGCGGGCACGGCTGCTGGACGAGGAGCCCGAGCAGCTCGACGAGCTCCATCGGCGAGCGAGCGCCTGGTACGAGGCCTCAGGCGACCAGCCCCAGGCGATCACCCATGCGATGGCCGGCCACGACGTCGAGCGGGCCGCGATGCTCATCGAGCTGGCGGCGCCGGCCGCGCTCCGGAACCGGCAAGAGGCAACGGCGCGCCGATGGCTCACCGCCCTGCCCGACGAGCTGTTCCCGACCCGACCGGTGCTGAGCATGCTGAAAGTCGGAGCGCTCATGGTCAGCGGTGAGACCGCTCGCCTCCCTGCGCACGTGGAGGTGTACCGCGCCGCGCTCGCCCTGATCGCCGGCGACACCGAGGGCACGATGGAGCACGCCAACCGTGCGCTCGACCTGGCCGAGCCGTCGGACCACCTCCGCCAAGGCAGCGCCGCCGCGTTGGTCGGTCTCGCGCACTGGACGCTCGGGGACATCGAGTCCGCCGGCCGCCGGTACGCCCAGGCGATCGCCAGCCTCACCGCGGCTGGCCACGTCAGCGACGTACTGGGGTGCTCCATCGCGCTGGCCGACATCCAGCTGGTGCAGGGACGCCTGGGTGACGCCGTCCGCACCTACGAATCAGGGCTGGAGCTCGCCGAGCAGCACGGCGTGGTGCGGGGCACCGCCGACATGCACGTCGGGCTCAGCGGCGTGCTGCTCGAACAGAACAACCTCGCCGCCGCACGCCGGCACATGGAGGCGAGCGACCAGCTCGGCGACCACGCCGGCCTGCCCCAGCACCCATACCGCTGGCGTGTGGTGGCGGCGCGTCTCCGCAGGGCCGAGGGGGATGCGGCCACCGGGCTCGCCCTGCTCCACGAAGCCGAACGGGCCTACAACACCGATTTCTCGCCGGCGGTGCGACCGGTGGCCGCGGTCAAGGCGCAGGCCGAGCTCGCGGCCGGCGCCACCGCGGTCCCCGACCGGTGGGCATCCGGGCGCGGCCTCAGCGCGGACGACGACCTCAGCTACCTCCGCGAGTACGAGCACATCACCCTCGCCCGCCTCCTCCTCGCCACGCATGCCGCCGACGCGGCACGACTGTCTCCTCGCCGCAGCCGAAGCAGGGCGGCGGGCCGGGAGCGTCATCGAGACCCTCATCGTGCTGTCTCTCGCGCACCAGGCCCGCGGCGATCACCAGGCGGCGACCGCCGCGATCGAGGAGGCGCTCGTCCAGGCCGAGCCTGAGGGCTACATCCGCCTCTTCGTCGAGGAGCTGCCCGCGCTCGCGCCGCTGCGCTCCGTTTCGCGGCACGGCGTCGCCGGCGAGCACGCTCGAAGGGTGCTTGCGGGCGCCGCTGTCGACCCCGGCCCCGCGAGCGAAACGCCTCGCCCTGGTCTCGTCGATCAGCTCAGCAGCCGCGAGCTCGACGTGCTCCGCTTGCTGCGCAGTGATCTGAGCGGGCCCGACATCGCCCGTGAGCTGGACGTGTCGCTGAACACCGTGCGCACCCACACCAAGAGCATCTACATGAAGCTCGGCGCCAACAACCGCCGTCAGGCGGTACGCCGCGCCGCCGAGTTCGGTCTGTAAGCAGACCTCGGGTCCGCGGGCGTGCGCTCGCAATCACCACGGTCGCTCACCACATGTGGTGATGACGACTCACCAGGTCGACTCGTACGGTCCAACGGTGACCACAAACGACCGCACCGCCGATCCGGGATCTCACTACGAGATCCGCGTCGCCGGCCACCTGGCACCCCGCTGGTCGGCCTGGTTCGACGGGCTGACGGTCGCCACCGACGACGACGGAACCACCGCCATCCGCGGCCCGGTAGTCGACCAGGCCGCGCTGCACGGCCTCCTCCAGAAGCTGCGCGACGTCGGCATCCCCCTGGTCTCGCTCACCCAGATCCCATCCACCCCACCCCAATGAGCCGACGGCTCGCACAACCCAGAAGGAGTAAGGACATGCCCACCCCGACACACAGGACGGCCCCCGAACGGACGCGGATGTCCCCGATGAGGAAGGCGGCGATGATCGCCGGCGTCGCCTACATCGCCACGTTCGTCTTCTCGATCCCGGTCAAGTTCGGGTTCTGGGTCGACGTTCTCGACAACCCGGACTTCATCCTCGGCGCCGGCCATGCCGGCGGCGTGCCCGTGGGCGCCCTCTTCGAGGTGCTCACCGCCCTCGGCGGCGTCGTCAGCGCCGTCGCCCTCTACGCGGTGGCCAAGCGCTACAGCAGCCGGGCCGCGCTGGGCTTCGTGACGACACGGGTCCTCGAGGCCACCATGATCTTCGCCGGCGTCGTCAGCATCCTGGCCGTCTACACGCTCCGCCAGGACGTAGCCGGCACCCCCGGCACCGACGCCGGCGCCCTCGTCACGACCGGCCAGGCGCTCGTCGCCATGCACGACTGGACGTTCCTGCTCGGGCCCGGCCTCATGGCCGGCCTCAATGCGCTGCTCATCGGCTCCGTGATGTACCGCTCGCGCCTGCTGCCGAGGTGGATCCCCACGCTCGGGCTCATCGGAGCGCCCCTCCTGCTCGCCTCCTGCACCGCCACCCTGTTCGGCGTCTGGGACCAGATCTCCGGTCCAGCCGCGCTCCTCACCCTTCCCATCGCCATCTGGGAGTTCTCCTTCGGGGTCTACATGACCGTCAAGGGCTTCAAGCCCACGACGGTCATCGACGAGCCGTTCACCGTCGTCGGCCCTGCGGAATTCGCTACCGCCGGCGCCTGATCCGACAAGGCGTGGGTCAGTGGTCGATGATGGCCGATACGAGCCGGCGCCCGTTGAGGGCGCCGGCTCGGCGCGCCTCACCCACCACCGCGAATCTCCATGAATCGACCAGGGCAATGACATTTTCAGCTGGCGTCGACCCGGGAGGGCCAGTCCGGCGGCGCTGCGGCCGACCCGACCGCTGCGGCGGGCGCCGGCGTGGCGGGCGATGGCTTGGGCCCGATCAGGCGAGGATCCGAGAAACATTTCGGTGGTCGCCCTCGCGAAGGCGGCCTGGAACTCGACGTCGTGCGATCGGCCTCGGGCTGTTCGTCCCGCATGACGCCGACACCGGGGCGCATCTGGGCGACGGGGATCCTCGCGGGCAGCGTGTGACTCGGCCGACGCTGAGGGCCGCTGCACATCTCTGTTGGGGCGTCTCGCCGAGCGACCTCTCGATCTGGAAGGGAACGTCCGTGAGAACGCTGCCCCACGGAACGACGCAGCGGACACCGCACCTCCGACCCTCTCGAAGCTGGACGGAGGGGCGCCCCTAACGACGCCGCTCCAGTGCCTCCCACAGCGTCACGTATCGCCGGCCGTGGGTCACCGCCTGCTGCCTCCGGCGGGCTCTCAGCCCCGCAAGCACTTGGAGCATGGGGGGCGCCCATAACGGCGCCGGCACCGCCGGTGACGCCCACGCGCAATTGCCGG
>JBHENV010000214.1:0-4730 GCA_046261895.1 Candidatus Limnocylindria bacterium | reverse complement strand
CCGCGCTCTGGTGAGGGGCCGCCAGCACGAGTCGCGCTCCGGCGCGCTGCTCACGCATGACTGGCCTCGGTAGGACGTGGGAATCGCGCGCAGACTGCAGCTCTCGTCCGATGTCCTCGCTGAACCGAGGATCGGCGTGGTTAGGGAAGGGCCGGGGGCTCCACTCCGACGAGCTCCAGGAGCGATGGTCCGTTCGGTGGTTCCGCGGTCAGCATGCCGCCGAGATCGACGTGGCTTCGATTCACGAGGAGCGCCATGGTGACGTCGTGCTCGGGCAGGTGCACCAGCAGCGTGGTGTACGTGTTGAGCAGTCCCGTGTGGCCGTAGCCGAGGGCGCCGGGCAGCTCGACCCGCTGGAGCCCGAGGCCGTAATCATGGCTGTTGAGCGCGATCATCTCCCTGCGTGATTCGTCGCTGAGGATCTCCGCCGCGTAGAGTGCGTCTCCCCACCGCGCCAAATCCTCAGCGGACGCGCTCATCGCCCCGGACGCCCAGAAGATGGTGGCCCAGGCGGGGGAGAGCGGCCCGCCGTCGTCGGCCGTGCCGGTCAGCAGCCGCGTGTCGTCGAGCTCGAGGGGGTCCAGGAACCTGGTTTCGAGCTCGTCGGCCAACGTCGTGCCGGTCAGGTGCTGGATGACGAGCCCTAGCAGGAAGTAGTTCGTGTTGGCGTAGGCCCAGCCCTCGCCGGGCTGATACCACGGCGCATGGATCGTCTCGAACACCTCGGCCGTCGTCCAGGCACGTCCGGGCTCCTCCTCGAGCCCCGTGCGGGTGGTGTCGTTGAACACGTCGGCCAGCCCGCTGGAGTGGTCGAGCAGCTGCCGGATGGTGATCTCCTCGCTGAAGCTCGGCGCGTCCGGCAGGTGATCGCGAACCGGGTCGTCGAGGTCCAGGCGGCCTTCCTCGGCGAGCTGAAGGATCGTGGCGGCCACGAACGTCTTGGTGACGCTGCCGATGACGAGCGGGTCATCGGCAGCGATGGAGGCCGTCCCATCACGGTCGCGGCCGGCGGCCCCGCTCCACAACAGCTCGCCGTCGCGCATGGCGGCGAAGGTGATGCCATACGCGCCTCCGGCCTCGCGGGCGGCCCAGATGGCCGCCTCGAACTCCGCCTCGTCGATCGGCGGCGGCCGCTCGACGGTCCTGACGCTCGGCGGAGGCGGATGCGGATGCACGGCCGCATCGACGTCGATCGGCTGGAGGCGTCGAGGAGGCGCAGGCGTGTCGATCAGGTCGATCGGAACCGGTCCGGCACGTTGTGGCTCGACGGCGCTGAGCGGCGCCAGCGTCAGGTCGGGAGCGAGGAGGACCAGCAGCGACAGGAGGGATGCGGCGGCGGGCGCTCGAAGACGTCGGAGGGTAGGCGTGGGCAGCTCCCTCGTATGCAGGACCGCTGGGCACGATCGGTTCGGTTTGCTCGTGCGCGCATCATGCCCGATATCGGACGTCTTCTCAAGGGCGCGCGACGGTACAGGCAGCTTGCCACGGCCGCTGAAATTTGTTAGCATAGCTAACGAATGACCATTCCCCGGCTCTTCCCGCGTGATTCACGCCGCCCCGATGGGGCGGTGACGCCGTCACGCGTGTGGGGCGGCGCGCTGGGGCGAGGCTTCAGCGCCATGCGGCACCGCAACTACCGGATCTACTGGTTCGGCCAGATCGGCAGTCTCGTTGGCGCCTGGATGCAGTCGGTCGCCCAGCCGTGGCTCGTCCTGGAGCTCGGCGGCTCGCCGCTCCAGCTCGGAACGGTGCTGGCCCTGATGTTCGCGCCCTCGATGGTTCTCGCGCCGATCGGCGGCGTCCTTGCCGACCGCGTCGACAAGCGCCGCGTCCTGATGATCGTGAACGGCGTCGCGATGCTGCAGGCCGGCCTCCTGTTCGGGCTTGCCGCCACCGGGCACGTCGAGATCTGGCACGTCTACCTGCTGGCGCTGCTCGCCGGTTTCGTGAACGCGGTCGAGATGCCGGTCCGGCAGGCGTTCGCCGCGGAGCTCGTTCCGACCGACGACCTGACGAACGCGATCGCGCTCAACTCGACGAGCTTCAACCTGTCGCGCGTCATCGGCCCGGCCATCGCGGGCGTGACGATCGCCGTGTTCGGCGTCGCCATCAACTTCGGCATCAATGCCGTCAGCTACCTGTCCGTGCTGGTCGGCCTCTGGGCGCTCGACGGCAGCGCGCTGCGACAGATCGAGCGCCCTGATCGGTTCCCTTCGATCCGGACCAGCCTGGCCGAGGGCGTTCGCTATGCCGTGGCCACGCCCACCGTCCTGTGGCCACTGGTCCTGCTCGGCGGAACGGCAATGTTCGCCATGAACTTCCAGACGCTTCTGCCGCTCTTCACGCGCAATGCGCTCGGCCTGGATTCCGGTGGCTACGGCGCGCTCTTCGCTGCGATGGG
Organism: Candidatus Limnocylindria bacterium; assembly: GCA_046261895.1. Classification (GTDB taxonomy): domain Bacteria; phylum Chloroflexota; class Limnocylindria; order QHBO01; family QHBO01; genus JACDBZ01. Next base: position 2,329 of record JBHENV010000214.1, on the reverse strand, counting down.
TGCCGGGTCGCTGGTCGGGTCACTGATCCTGGCCTTCACGACCAGCCAGCGGCCCATGCTGGCGCTCATAGTCGGCGGCGGGGCGGTCTTCCTGGCGCTCGAGCTGGCACTCGGCTTCGTCGGCACGCCGCTGGCGGCCTTCCCGCTCGTCTTCGGCATCGGCCTTGCCTCGATGCTGATGGTGAACACGATCAACATCACGATCCAGAACAGCGTGCCCGATGCCCTGCGCGGCCGCGTGATGTCGCTCTATGTCACCGTCTTCGCCGGAACGGCTCCGCTCGGTGGGCTGCTTGCCGGAGCCCTGGCCGAGGGGATCGGCGCACCGCTCGCGTTCAGCGTCGGCGCAGCGCTGGCGATGGGTGTTCTCGGATTCGTGGCCTGGAAGCTGCGCTCGGTTCAGATGCCGCGCGGCGGCATGTCGGCTCTCGAGCCGAAGCCCGACGAGCGGCCACGGGAGATCACGAGCCGGGCGGCATGACGCCTGCACCTCGGGTGGTTAGCATGGGCAACCTCTCGGAGACCTGACGTTTGACCGATTCGTCCCCCGGCGCACGACCCGACCAGCCTCGCCCGCTCCCGCTGCGCGCCGCCGTCGGCGGGCTCAAGCGCGGCTTCTCGGCGCTTTCCGTGCGCAACTACCGGCTTTACTGGTGGGGCCAGGTCGTCAGCCTGATCGGTACCTGGATGCAGCAGGTGAGCCTGCCATGGCTGATCCTGGCGCTCGGTGGATCGCCCATCCAGCTTGGGTACGTCGCCGTCCTGCAATTCGGTCCGGCTCTCTTTCTGGCACCCTTCGGCGGCGTCATCGCCGATCGGATCGACAAGCGGCAGGCGCTCATCGGCTCACAGGTCGCAGCAAGCCTCCAGGCGTTCGTGCTCTTCATCATCATCGCGACCGGGGTCGTGGAGATCTGGATGGTCATGGTCATGGCGTTCATGCTGGGCATCGTCAACGCTGTCGACATGCCGATGCGCCAGGCACTTGCCGCGGACCTCGTTCCACGCCACCTGCTGCACAACGCGATCGCCCTGAATTCGATGGCCTTCAACTCGGCACGCGTCGTCGGCCCGGCATTGGCCGGCGTGATCATCGCCGTCGGAACCGGCGTCACCGGCTCCACCACGACCGGTGTGGGGGTCAACCTTGCGATCAACACGCTGACCTACGCGGGCGTGCTCACCGGCCTGCTGCGCATGAACCCGCGCGAGATCAGGCGCATGGAGCGGCCCGAGCAGCATCCGCCCGTCCTCGAGAGCCTGCGCGAGGGATTCTGGTACGCCGTCCGCACGCCACTCGTGCTGTGGTGCCTGGTGCTGCTGGGCGGCATCGCGGCCTTCGGCTTCAACTTCCAGATCCTGCTGCCGCTCTTCGCCACCGGCATCCTCGACCTGGGGGCGGACGGCTATGGCGCCCTCTTCGCGGCCATGGGGATCGGCTCGCTGGCCGGCTCTCTGACGCTGGCGATCATGCAGCGGCGGCGTGCCATCCCGCTCATGCTCGGCGGTGGCATCGTCTTCTCGTTTCTGCTCGTTGCCATCGCTGCGTCACGAAACGTCTTGCTGGCCGTGCCGCTCGTCCTGGCCGCCGGGTACTTCAGCATGCTCATGATCAACACGATCAACGCGACCGTGCAGGCCAACGTCACCGATGCGCTCCGCGGTCGCGTCATGAGCTTCTACGTGACCGTCTTCGCCGGCTCCGCGCCGCTGGGCGGGCTCTTCGCAGGATTCGTGGCCGAGACATGGGGCACGCCCGCGGCGTTCGTGACCGGCGCGGTCCTGTCCATGGCCACGGTCGGCATCGTGGCAGTGGGCCTGCGCTGGGCATCCCGCCGTGGGTCCCTCGGCGTGACGATGCTCGACACCTCCTCGGAACGGCCAAAGGGCCCGCGTCGCGCAGCCGAGGCGCGACCGTCAGCGGCGCGTTGAGTGCTGCGGGAGCAGGACCTGGAGCTCCTCCAGCGCCGCGGCGACGCCGGCGCGCCGCTTCTCCGGAATCGGCTCGAGCAGCTCGTGGGCAGCGTGGAGGAGGTCCTGCCGCATGGCTCGCGCCTGGCGACGCCCGATCGGGGTCGGCGCCAGGAGGACGGCACGCTTGTCGGATGGATCGGTGCGCCGCTCGACCAGGCCGGCGTCGGCCAGGGTACCGGCCAGCCGCGTGACGACCGGCGCCGTGACCATGAGCCGTCGCGCCACGTCGGCCTGGTTCTGCGGTCCCAGCGTGTCGATCATGCGCAGCACGTTGTACTGCTGGTAGGTGAGATCGCCCCACGTCTTGCGGCGCCGGGCGTGCGCCACCAGATGACGCATGACAGGCCCCACGGTG
>JBHENV010000213.1:0-2984 GCA_046261895.1 Candidatus Limnocylindria bacterium | reverse complement strand
GCCGGTGAGCAGGGGGCAGGTGCCGTCGGCCTGACCGTGCCGCCCACGCAGGGGATCGCGGGATTCGTCTACTCCACCGGCCAGGCGCTGTCGCTCTCCGACGTCGCCGATGATCCGAGATTCAACCGGGACGCGGCCGAGCAGACCGGCTACGTGCCAAGATCGATCGCCGCCGCGCCCCTCCTGGACGAGCAGGGCACGGTCGGCGTTCTTCAGGTGCTCGACAAGCGCGGATCGCCCACCTTCTCGCTGAACGACATGGAACTGTTGAGTGTGTTCGCGTCGCAGGCGACGGTCGCCATCGGGGCGGCGCGGGTGCAGCGCGACACCGAGCGCCTTCTTCGAAGCGTGCTCGCCCAGGTCGGACCGGACCTCGACGATGCGCAGGTCGATGATCTCGTGGCTGGCGCCACTGCCGGCCTCGACGTCGATGATGAGGCTCCGTTCTGGCGCCTCGTCGATCAGGTGGCTCGGCTCCGCTCCCTCACTGATCGCGAGACTGCGCTGCTGACCGACATCCTGGACGTGGTCGCGGTGCACGCCGGGCGCGCGCGGCGTCCTCGATCAGGGCGGTGACCGATCAGCTTCCGGCCTGGTCCGAGCCGTTCGCGGACCCGAAGCACACATTGCGCCGCGCCCTGCGGCTTCGCGGCCTCACTCGAGAATGGGCGTGGGGCGGAGCCACCGGCAAGGGCGTGCGAGTCGGGATCATCGACTCGGGGCTCGAGAACGATCACCCCCAGCTCCGCGGTCGGGTGGTCGAGAACGTCACGGTCGAGATCGGCGGTGAAGAGCCCGTCGTCGTCCCGGACCAGGCGGTCGACATGTTCGGTCACGGCACGGCCTGCGGGGCGATCATCGTCGGCCTGGCGCCCGAAGTCGAGATCGTCTCGATCCGCGTCCTCGGACCGGACCTGCGCGGCAAGGGCACCGCGTTTGCCGCCGGTCTCGAGTGGGCGATCGACCAGGGCCTCCAGGTCTGCAACCTGAGCCTGTCGTCGAAGAGCGAGTCGCTCTATCCGATCTTCCACGACCTGGCGGATCGTGCCTACTTTCGTGGGACGGCGCTCATCAGCGCGGCGAACAACGTGCTTGCGCCAAGCTATCCGTCGCTCTTCTCATCGGTCTTCTCGGTGGCGGCGCACGCGGAGCCCGATCCCTGGCGCCTCTACTACAACCCGGCGCCGCCGGTCGAGTTCGGCGCCTGGGGCGTCGACGTGCCGATCGCCTGGAAGGACGGCGGCAGCACGGTCGCCACCGGCAACAGCTTCGCCGCCCCGCACATTGCCGGCCTGGTTGCGCTCATCCTCTCGAAGCACCCGGGCCTGAGCCCGTTCGAGGTCAAGGCGCTCCTGGCCAGCGTCGCCGACAATCCGGGTCGTCGCCGCCGCCCGCGCGGATTAGGGGCTCCGCGCCCGTGAGCCTCCTCCGCGTCTATGTCGACCTCTTCCGGCGCAATCGGGCCCTCGCCCGGCTTCTGGCCGGAGAGTTCATCTCCGGGATCGGCGACTGGCTCTACCTCGTGGCAGTCCTGGTGGTCGTCTACGCCGAAAGCAACTCCGCGGTGCTGCTCGGAATCGTGGGAGCCGCGCGCATCCTGCCGTACGTGCTGCTCTCCGTGCCGGCGGGGATCGTTGCAGATCGGTTCGACCGACGCATGGTCCTGCTGGTGACCGACGTGGCACGCGGCGTCCTGATGCTCTGCCTGGTGGCTGCCGTGGTGGTGGATGCGCCGACGGCGGTCATCGTCGCCATCTCGATCCTGGCGGCCTGCTTCTCGACATTCTTTGGTCCGGCGATCGCGGCGCTCCTGCCGATGCTCGTCGACGAGAGCGATCTCGGCCCGGCCAACAGCGCGTGGGCGACGCTGGACAACGTCGCCTTCATCCTCGGTCCTGCCCTGGCCGGGGTGCTGCTCGCGAGCGGCGGCCTCGAGTTTGCCTTCCTGCTCAACGCGATCTCCTTCGGCATCGTGGCCGTCGTCCTGTGGCGCCTGCCCGTACCGCGTGCCGCCGTCTCCGCGGAGTCGGGCGGCATGGCCACCCCTTCGCCGCCAGCCGGATGGCGGCAGCTGGTCCGTCCGCTGGCCGGGCCCTTCGTCCTCGATGCCACCACGAGCATCGTCGGCGGTGGCGTCGGCGTGCTGACGGTCGTCATCGCGGTCGACGTCCTGAACGCCGGCCAGGCCGGTACCGGCTATCTGAACGCGGCCGTCGGAGTCGGTGGCGTCGTGGCAGGGGTCGGAGCCGGCGTGCTCCTGGCGCGGCGCCTGGGCGTGCCGCTGATCCTGGGTGGCGTCGTCGGCGGGATCGGCCTGGCCTGGTTGGCGCTGGCGGGGGATCTCCTCACCGCGATGATCGCCATCGCGGTCGCGGTCGCCGGCCTGCTGCTGCTCGACGTGGTCAATACGACCCTGATTCAGCGCATCGTGCCCGACGAGCTGCGTGGGCGCGCGATGGGCGTCCTCCAGGCGACTTCGGCGATCCTCTACTCGCTCGGTTCGCTGGTGATGCCGATCATTGCCGGCGCGTTCGGGGTTGGCCCGGTGCTCATCGGCTCGGCCGTCATCACCGTGGTCGGCGTCTCGGCCGCCCTCGCGCTATCGGTTGGTGGGTCAGTGCCGCCCGAGCTGGACCCGGCGCGCGCCCGGCTTGTGCAGCATCCGATTTTCAGCGGGCTGCCCGCGGCACGGCTCGAGGCGGCGGCCCGGCAGCTGGTGGAGCTTCCGGTGGCCACCGGACGCGCGATCGTGCGGCAGGGCGATCCGGCCGATCGGTTCTATCTCATCGGCGAGGGGACGGTGCGGGTGACGCAGGCGGCGGACGGCGGAGAAGAGGTGCATCTGCGAGACCTTGGCCCCGGCGACGTCTTCGGCGAGATCGGGCTGCTGCGCCGCACGCCGCGCACCGCCACCGTGACAGCTGCCACGCCGGGCACCCTCCTGGCGCTCGAGGCCGGCGCGTTCCTGGACCTCGTCGGCTCCG
>JBHENV010000212.1:0-8394 GCA_046261895.1 Candidatus Limnocylindria bacterium | reverse complement strand
CGGATGGCCCGCAGGCAGGCTCGCGGCACCGATATTTCGGCGACTTCCGGCCTGGGCCGGACGCCGGGCCAGGGATCGCCGAATTGTCGGCTGGTGGGTGGCGCGGACATGGCCTCGGGGCCATCCTCATGCCGGCAGCTGACCGATATTTCGGAGATTCGCGGCCTGGAAACGGGCTCAGGCCAGGAATCGACGCCATATCGGCGCATGAGCGTGACCACCCGCATCTAGAGGTTGCCGCGCCGCGCCTGCTCGGTCTCGATGGCCTCGAAGAGCGCCTTGAAGTTGCCGACGCCGAAGCCTCGCGAGCCGTGGCGCTCGATGATCTCGAAGAAGAAGGTGGGCCGATCCTGGACCGGGCGCGTGAAGATCTGGAGCAGGAAGCCCTCCTCGTCGCGATCGGCCTCGATGCCGAGCTCCTCGAGGACTGCCATCGACACGCCGACGTCACCGACCCGATCGGGGAGGGTCTCGTAGTAGGCGTGTGGCATGCCGAGGAACTCGACGCCGCGCTCGCGCAGCGTGCGCACGGTGTCGACGATGTCCTCGGTCCGCAGCGCGATGTGCTGGGTGCCGGCCGTGCCGTAGTAGTCCAGGAACTCCTGGATCTGGCTCTTCTTCTTGCCGCTGGCGGGCTCGTTGATCGGGAACTTGATGCGGCCGTTCCCGTTCGTCATCACCTTGCTCATCAGCGCCGAGTAGTCGGTGTGGATCACCTTGTCGTCGTAGTGGATGAGCTGCGCGAACCCGAGCACGTCACGGTAGAAGTCGACGAACCGATTCATGTCGCCCAGGCCGACGTTGCCGACACAGTGATCGACCTCGATCAGCTGCTGGCCGGTCGCCGCCGGTGCCGGCTGCCCGACGCGGTGGTAGCCGGGCGCGAACGTGCCGTGGTAGTCGGACCGATCCACGAACGAGTGGATGACCTCGCCGTAGGTCCGGATGGCGGCTCGGCGCAGGGTGCCCTTCTCGCCTTCGACATCTGTCGGCTCGAGCGCCGAGACCGCCCCGCGAGCGGTCGTCTCCTGCCATGCCGACGCCACGTCGTCCACTGCGAAGGCGATGTCATGCACGCCGTCGCCATGCTTCGCCACGTGCTCCGCGAGCTCGCCGTCCGGGCCGATCGGCGCGGTGAAGACGAAGCGAATCTCGTTCTGGACCATCACGAAGCTGGACCGATCCCGCACGCCGGTCTCGAGCCCGGCGTAGGCGACCGGGGTGAATCCCCACAGCGCCCGGTAGTAGTGCGCCGCCTGCTTGGCATTGCCGACCCAGAACTCGACGTGGTCGATGCCCTTGAGCGGCAGGAAGTCCTGGGCCTCGGCGGCGGCGTTCTGATTGATGATCGCGCCGGCCTGGTTCGAGGCCCCTCGCGTGATCGTGTCGGTCATGATGGACGAGTCTACCGCACGACCGATGCCGCCTCAGGCACCGGTTCCGGCCTCAAGAGCCACCTCGATCATGCGATCGATCGCGCGATCCAGCTCGTCGAGCGGCAGGTAGCTCTCCTCGGTCGTGACGTTTTCGGACAGGACGTCGCTGACCGTGAGGGCGCAGCCGGCTTGCGCTCCGGAGCGGGCCGCGAGGTAGAAGAGAGCGGAGGCCTCCATCTCGAAGGCCAGCACGCCCCGATCGCGCCACCGCCTGGCGTAGTCGTCATCGGTGTTGTAGAAGACGTCGACCGATGCGACGAGCCCGGTGCGGACGCCGATGCCGGCCTCTTCGGCCGCCTCCACCAGCGCCCGGGTCAGCGCGAAGTCGGCGGCCGGCGCATAGGCCTCGCCGTGCAGGTAGGTGGTGGTGGCGCCGTCGACCGGGCAGGCGGCGGTGGCGATGACCAGGTCGCCCGTCTTGAGGCCGGAAGCGATGCCGCCGCACGTGCCCACGCGGATCAGGCGGCGGGCTCCCAGGCGCAGGAGCTCCTCCACGACGATGGAGAGGCTCGGCGTGCCCATGCCGCTGGTCTGGACGCTGACCGGCGTGTCCCGGTACGACCCGGTGAATCCGAACAGGCCGCGATGGTCGTTGACCTGCCGGACGGAGCCCTCGTCGAAGCGCTCGGAGATGCGGCGCGCACGGTTCGGGTCACCCGGCAGGAGGACGAGCGGCGCGTAATCGCCCTCCTCGGCGCGAAGGTGGATCTGTGGCATGGCCGTAGCGTACAGAATGGGCCCGTGCATGAGGACCGGTCGTGAGCAGGGCGAAGGGGCGCCGCTCGAGGGACGGCGTGTCCGAGACGCTGCGGGGTCTGATTCGCGGCTCGGCGGGCGGTTTGCTTGTCGGGCTGCCGCTGCTCTATACGATGGAGATGTGGGCCCACTCCTTCCTCCTTCCCTCGTGGAAGATCGTCGTGCTGGTCGGCGTCGCGTTCGTCGTGGTTGTCGGGTACAGCGCGATCAGCGGCTTCCGACGCGAGCGCTCGTTGGCGCAGCTCCTGGTCGATTCCCTCGAGACGATGGGGATTGCCGCGGTGGTTTCCACGGTCGCCCTGCTGCTGTTGGGGCGGATCGGGCTCGAGACCGGGATCCGCGATGCGGTGGGCAAGATCGCGCTCGAGATGATTCCGGTCGCATTCGGCGTCTCACTGGCGGGGGCGCAGCTTGCCTCGCCGGACGACGATCCCGAGGATGCCCAGGACCAGGGCAGCACGGTGGGCGACGGTGCCGGGGTCGGCGCCTTCGGACGGCTCTTCATCGCCGCCGGCGGCGCGCTCGTCTTCGCGCTCAACATCGCGCCGACCGAGGAGCCGATGATCCTTGGCATCGAAGCCGAATGGTGGCTGCTGCTGCTCGTGATCCCTGCCTCGCTTGCGATCACCTTCGCTCTTGTCTTCTACGCCTCCTTCCGCGGGGGCCGCTCGCTGGAGGTTGGGGACAGCCCGCTCGATCACCCGTACACGGAGACGCTGGCCGCCTACACGGTGAGCCTGCTCATCAGCCTGCTCCTGCTGTGGGCGTTCGGGCGGGCGGACGGTGCGCCATGGTCGGCGATCATCGGTCAAACGGTGATGCTCGCGGTGGTGGCATCCTTCGGCGCCGCCGCGGGGCGCCTGCTGGTGGGCGGTGGGCCGCCGCAAGGATCGCAGGAGGGCTCGTAGACCGTGCGACAGAACTGGCTCGAATGGGTCGTCCTCGCCGTCAGCACCGCGGCGGTCGTTGGGCTGGTCGGCTTCCTGCTCGTGGATGGAGTCATGGACCAGGGACGGCCCCCGGAACCGCGGGTCGAGCTTCAGACGGATGAGGCGTACGAGGCGGCCGGCGCGTGGCTCGTTCCCGCAACCGTGACCAATGACGGCGATGAGGCGGCCGAGGCGATCACGCTGCGGTCGGCGGCCACCGTCGACGGGGCCGAGGAGGAGAGCGAGGTCGACATCGATTTCCTGCCGCCCGGCACCGATGTGGACGTCACGTTCGGCTTCAGCGCCGCCCCGGACAGCGAGGTCACGGTGACGATCGTCGGCTTCCGGCTACCCTGAGGTCGATGACCAGTCAGTGGGTTGACGAGCTCGCCTTCACGACCGACGTTGCGAGGCAGGCGGGCGCGATCCTGACCGAGAGCTACGAGCGGCTCGATCGGATTGATTACAAGAGCAAGCGCGACGTCGTGACCAACGCGGACTTCGCATCCGAGCGGCTGGTCATCGACGCCATCAGGGCCGCCTTCCCCGGTGATGCGATCCTCGCCGAGGAGTCGGGCGAGCATGCCGGTGTCCTTCGAGACGACGGCTCCCACAACGGCCGAACGTGGGTCATCGATCCTCTCGACGGCACCGTCAACTACGCCAACGGGATCCCCTTCTACTGCGTGAGCGTCGCCCTGGTGGTCGACGACGTCCCGGCGGTCGGGGTGGTCTTCGACCCTGCGCGGAACGACCTGTACGGAGCGACCGCCGATGGCCCCGCGACGCTCGACGGCGAGCCGATCACGACCTCGGCCAAGGAGACGCTGTCCGACTACGTCGTCAGCCTGGCGGTGATCGGCCGCGGTGGGCTGGCCCGGGAGCGGAAGATCGCGCCGCTGATTCGGATCCATCGGCGGATGGGGAGCGCCGCCCTGGCCCTCGTCTACGTGGCGAACGGCCGGTTCGATGCGTTCGTCCAGAACGGCGGCCTCTCGCCATGGGACGTGGCGGCGGCCGGCCTCATCTCCGAACGGTCAGGGGCGGTGGTCACCGACATCCGCGGTCGTCGGTGGTGGGACTCGACCCTGACCGGCCCGCGGGCGAGCGTCCTGGCCGCTCCGCCGGCCCAGCACGCAGCCATCCTGCAGCTGGTCGACTCGCTCAAGACGACGCCCCAGACGCGACGCTGAGCCGCCGCTGCCGACGCCTCAGGCGCTTTCACGCAGGACGTGGGCAAGCATGCCGAGCGTGAGGGCCGTGGCGCCCCAGACTCGAACGCCGCCGAACCGGTACGCGCCGGCTCGGACGGTGAAGCCTCGGCTGTCGAACTCCTCGACGCCGAGCACCCGGTCGTCGAACAGCGCCTCGAGCGGGAGCTCAACGATCGCGGACACCTCCGCGTCGTGCGGGACGAGGGTCGGGCGCCTGGCGAGGGTGCCGACGAAGGGGCGCAGCTCGAAGTTGCTCACCGGGATCCAGACATCGTCGAGCGCGCCGACGACGCGAACCAGCTCGCCCTCCAGGCCGATCTCCTCCCACGCTTCGCGCAGTGCGGCGGCTTCCGGGCCGGCATCGGCCGAGTCCACCGCACCGCCCGGCAGCGACACCTCGCCGGCGTGGGCACGCATCGCGGCGTGACGCACGGTGAGCGGGATGACCAGGCCGCCGTGATCCGGATAGAGCGCGAGCAGGGTCGCCGCCGGACGCGCCGGCGCGAGCGTCGCCCGGTCGCGGCGGCGACGGAGGACCCGGCCGTCGGTGTCGCGCGGCAGCAGGCGTTCGTCGAGCGGGATCGGTCGATCGGTGCGCGCCAGTGCATCGGCGATGCGATCCTCCCAGCCCGCCTGGGCGCGTAGTATTCGCTCCATGACTCAGGGCCACCTCAATCGTGACAGCCGCGTCCGGGACGCGATCTATCGAACCCGCCTGCTCGTCAACCGTACGCCGCATTTCAGTCCGGCGACGCGGCGTGAGGCAAATCGAGCGCTCGACATCCTCGACGGCCAGCTCGGTCTGAACCAGGTCAACGCGGCGGAGGCGGCACGGGGGATCGAGCTCCTGAACCGAGCTCACTCGTCGCTCACGTTCGGCCTGCTGCGGAGCGAGGACTTTTCCGATCGCTTTGCGCCGGCGCTGCGGCGCCTCGGCCTGCGCGGCATCGGAGACCGCCTGGACGAGGTTCCCTCATCGGTGATGGCGCTCCCGATCAGCGGGCCGATCGGAGCGCGCGAGCACCGCGACGACCTGCCCACGGAGGAGCGCCTTGACGCCGAGGGCCGGCCCCTTCCGCCACCGCCAGGGTTCTATTAGCAGTTCACCGTCCTCCGAGCCGGTCGACGAGAACGGCATCGGTGGGTGTTGATCCGAGGCCCAGGCGATCGCCCACGATCGCCGCCAGCGGTGGCTCGAGGTAGGTCGAGCGCAACGCATCCCAGGCACTCACCGCGAAGACAAGCGAAGGCGGCCCATCCAGCACCACCCGCCCGGTGCGCATGACCACGACGCGTTCGAAAGCCTCGCTCACGAACCGCATGTCGTGGCTGATCGCGATGACCGTTCGGCCCTCCGACGAAACCTCGCCGATGACAGCCCGCACCCGCGCCACGCCTCGGGCATCTTGGCCGGTCGTGGGCTCGTCGAGCACGAGCACCGGCGTCCGCATGGCAAGGACCGATGCAAGCGCCAGAAGCTTCCGGCGCGACTGGCCGAGGTCGTACGGATTCGCGCGCTCGTATGCCGCCACACCGGTGGCGGCCAGCGCATGCGATACAGCCGAGCGCAGGTCGGGTCCGGAGCGACCGAGGTTGCGTGGCCCGAACTCGACCTCGGCACGAACCGATCCGGCAAAGATCTGTCGGTCCGGATCCTGGAAGACGAGCCCGACCGTGGATGCGAGCTGTGCGACCGTCATGCCCGACGCATCGGTTCCATCGACGGTCACTCTGCCCTCGGACGGCCGCAGCAGCCCGTTCAGATGACGCACCAGCGTGGTCTTGCCGCTGCCGTTCTGGCCGACCAGGGCGACCCGCTCGCCGGCCGCGATGTGCAGGTCCACGCCGTCGAGGGCCCGGACCTCGCTCTGCCGGTAGACGTGGACGAGACCCTCAACGGCGAGCTCAGGCATGCAGCGCGCGCTCCAGCCGGTCGCCCGCCACGCCGGACGCCGCCGCCGCGCGGCTGAGCTGCACCGTCGACAGTTCCATGACGCCGAAGTCCGCAAGCCTCCGGTCGGCAAGAACCTCATCCGCCTGCCCGTCCAGGACGACGCGACCGCCGTCCAGCACGAAGACGCGAGAGCAGATCGCAGCAAGCAGATCGACTTTCTGCTCCGCCACCAGGATGCTGACGCCGTCACGAGCCAGACGCGTGATGGCTTCGGCCACCAGGTGTGTTCCGGCCGGATCCAGCTGCGCCGTCGGCTCATCGAGGACCAGGTGCGCAGGCCGCATCGCAAGCAGGCCGGCGATGGCCACCAGCTGCTGCTGGCCACCCGACAGGCGCCGCGGGTCGCGCTGGGCGAGCGCATCGATCCGCAGGGTCTCGAGCGCCGCCCAGGTGCGCGCTGCTACCTCTTCACGCGGTAGCGCCAGGTTCATCGGTCCGAAGGCGACCTCCTCGAAGACTGAGTCCGTCACCTGCGAGAGCTGCGTCGACGGGTTCTGAAAACCGATCGCGACTCGCTGGCTGAGCCGATGCATCGGCCATGCGTCCACATCCTCGCCGTCGAGCGTGATTCGGCCACGAATCTGGCCGCCGATGGTCCGTGGCGCCAGGCCGCTCACCACCAGGCAGAGGGTGCTCTTTCCGGCCTCGGAGGCGCCGGCCAGGCCGACCACTTCGCCGTCACGCAGCTCCAGGTCGATGTCGAGCAGCGCCGGACTCGTGGCACCCGCGTACCGATAGCCGACTCCGTCAAGCGCGATCGTCATCCGAACACGCCCGTCACCCGCGCCACAATCAGCGCCAGCAGTCCGACCACCAGGCCCCAACGGACGGCCGCCTGGCGGGCGGAATCAGCCGGCGTCCAGAGAAGCGTGCGACGACCAGGGCGGGTGAAGCCCCGGGCCTCGAGCGCCATCGTCCGCTCCTCGACCTCGGCGATCGACCCCAGGATCACCGGTCCGACGATCGGCACCACGCCGCGGATCCGGCGCCACATCGAACCCTCGGTGTCGAGGCCTCGCGCGCGCTGCGCATCGGTGATCAACGAGGCTCGCTCCACCATGGTCGGCACCGTCTGGACCGACGCGTTCGCGACGAAGGCGACGCGCGAGCTGACGCCGCGTCGCTCGAGGTCCACCGTCAGATCGCCCGCTCGGGTGGTCAGGTAGAAGAGCGTAACTGCACCGCTGATGGCAAGGATGCGGACCAGGATCTCGATTGCGAAGCGCAATCCTTCCCCGGTGGCGGTGATCGGGCCGATGCGCAGCAGGACCTGCTCGGCACCCGGGAAAAAGAACAGGTTCACGATGAACGCGGACAGGGCGATCGGCAACGCCAGCAAGAGCGACAGGCGCGCGAGACGTCCGAGCACGCCGGCCACCAGTGCCGGGCTCAGGACCGCGGCCGCCGCGAGGATGATCGGTCCCACCACTCCGCCGAGTGCAACGGCCGCGATGGCGGTCACCGTGGCAACGGTCGCCTTCGTGAGCGGATTCAGCCGGTGGTAGGCGCTCGGACCGGGACGGCCCACGAAGTCGGGAATGCCCCGGTCCTTCGACGGTGAGTCGCTCAGGCGGTCGCCCCCCGCCAGCCGTCACCCTCAGCGGTGGGCGCGTCACCCTCCTCCAGGAGGCGCTCCCCCTGCGGGAAGCGGGCCTTGGTGCGCCGCGCCATCGCGGCCAGGACCAGGTAGACCACGAAAAAGGTTGTGATCTTGTCAATCGGGTCGCTAATCAGGCCCTGGCCCAAGGTCGCTTGTCCGACGCTGAGCCCGGCTGAGCGGAACGCGGCCACCAAGAAGTCAGTCCCTCCGCCCGTTACCCCACCGAAAACGCCGGCAGCAATCGGGGCGCTAACAAGGGCAGCCACGATGCCTGTAGCGGCACCACAGATGACGACATAAGCAGCGGTCAGATCGCGGCGCACGAAAAGGATGACAAAGAGGCCAAGCACTGTACCGATCACGAGCGCCACGGCCAGCCACCCAAGGACAATGAACAGCCCGTTATCGAATACCTCATTGTTCGGCGCGGGCGCGATCGTCGGCGGTCCCCCAAACGCGGTCGTGTAGCCAAGCGACGCTAAGTAGGCAAGGCCGGCGATGACGA
>JBHENV010000211.1:0-5057 GCA_046261895.1 Candidatus Limnocylindria bacterium | reverse complement strand
GCCACGATTCCGACGATCGCGGCGCGGGTCGCACGACGCTCGGGGTCGTCGGTCAGGCGCCGGAGGAGCAGGTAGCCGACGTACAGCGCCAGGAGCAGCGCGGTCGTCGTAAGGCGAGGGTCCTCCCACTGCCAGAAGACGCCCCAGACCGGCCGGCCCCACATCATCCCGCCCCAGATGGCGAAGGCGGTGAACATGACGCCGATCTCGGCCGCGGCGTGCGCCACCGCGTCAAGCCGCAGATCTCGCTTCCAGAGCCAGCCAATGCCGGCAAGGGCGGTGATGCCGAACGACAGGTACGCCAGCCAGGCCGATGCGACATGGGGATACATGATCCGCTGCGCGTCACCCTGGTTCCGGTCCGGCGGCACGACGAACAGCGCCACGGCGATGACCGTCACGACGCTGGCAAGGGCAACGAAGCCGAGGAGCCGGGTCTTCATCCGTCCTCCAGGAGATAGCCGTAGGTTGCCGCGCCGGCGATTATCATGATGACGTCGAAGCCGACGAGGAGCTGCAGCCAGGCACCGAGCTCACCGAACGGGTCGCCGGCCAGCGCCGCTGCGGTGGCCTTGACCGCTCCCAGCAGGAGCGGCGCGAGCACGGGCAGCATCAGCAGCGGCAGCATCACCTCGCGGGCCCGAAGCCTGACGGTGACGCCGGCGTAGAAGGTCCCGACCGCAGCCACGCCGGCTGATCCGAGCACGACGGTCACCAGCAGCGGCAGCCAGGCCCCGCCAATGTCGACGGCGAAGAGCACGGCGACCGCCCCCAGCACCACGAGCCCGAGGAGGAGCATGACCCCGAAGCCGGCGAGCGCCTTGCCGGCGTAGATGGCACGACGAGCGACGGGGTAGAGGGCGAGCTGCTCCAATGCGCCGTCATCGGTCTCCAGGAGGTGGAGACGGTTGACGGCCAGGATGCCGGCGAAGACGACTGCGAGCCAGAGCAGGCCGGGCGCCGCCTCCGCCAATCGGGCAGCATCCGGGCCGAGGGCGAAGCCGAAGAGCAGCAGGACGACCGCGGCGAAGAAGAGGGTGCTGACGGTGGCGTGGCGCCCGCGGAGCTCGGCCACCGCGTCCTTCCGGGCGATCGCCAGGGCGATGCGAGCTTCGGCTCGGAGCGTGCTCATCGCGCGGCCTCCGCCAACGGGAGCGCGGCGCCGCCGGGGAGCGATGGAGGCGTGCTCATCACCCCGGTTCCGCTCGCCTCCCGCACCAGGCCGCGCTCGAGCGTCACGCGCCCATCCAGCAGGCTCTCGAAGCGCTCCGTGCTGTGCGACGCGACGATCACGGTGACCCCGACGCCGCGCCATGCGACCAGGAGCTGGTCAACGAGGCTCATGCCCTCCCTGTCGAGCGCCGCGTAGGGTTCGTCGAGCAGCACGAGCGACGCGGAGCCGAGCAGGATTCGACCGAGAGCCAGCCGCTTGCGCATGCCGGCCGAGAAGTCGCGAACCCGGTCGGCGGCGCGAGCGCCGAGCCCCACGTCGGCGAGCGCGCGCTCCACGCGAGCCTCAGGGTCCGGGGTTCTCAGCATGGTCGCCGCGAAGCGCAGGTTCTCGCGACCCGTCAGGTCGTCGTACAGCCCGGTCGCATGCGAGAGATACGCGACACGCTCCCGGACGAGTGCTGGATCGCGGGCGAGATCCAGCCCGTCGACGCTCGCCTGGCCGTAGGAGGGGCGGATGGCGGTCGCCAGCAGGCGCAGCAGCGTCGTCTTGCCCGCGCCGTTGGGGCCGAGGAGCGCCACCGTGCGGCCACCGTCGACGCGCAGCGATACCCCCGCCAGCGCCGGGCTTCCCGCGAAGAGGCGGGCGAGGTCGGTCGTGGCGACCGCCGGCGGGCGCGTATCGGGTGCCCCGAGGGAGCGGGGCGACACGTAAATCGTGGTCTGCGGCATGCTCGACACGCGGGGCGAAGGTGGGCAATCGCACTATGCGGTTCGAGCCCAACAACGTCAAATGAGTTGGGTACGGGCGGCGCGCGACGATCACCTCGCGTAACGGACCGCGTACGGACCGTGTCAGGTTCTTCCCACTAACGACAGGAGCAACGGCACCGATGAAACGATCACGATTCCTCCCGGCCCTGGGCGCCGGGCTCGTCCTGTTCCTCGCGGCCTGCACCGGTGCCGCGGAGTCGCCGACTCCCGCATCCGCCGGTTCGGCCCCGACCGACGAGCCGAGCCCCACCACGGCCGCCACCGAGTCGGCGGAGGCCTCGGCGTCCGCCCACGCGTCCGCGGCAGCCGGCGAAGAGGCAACCGTCCGTATCAGCCAGTTCGCGTTCGACACGCCTGAACTCATGGTCGCGGCCGGCACCGAGGTCAGCTGGGTGAACGCCGATTCCGCCGCGCACACCGTCACCGAGGGCACCGACGGTGAGGCCGCGGACGGTCCCATCATCGACGAGGAGCTCGAGCAGAACGGCACGGCCACCTTCACCTTCGACGAGCCCGGCACCTACGAGATCACCTGCCTGTTCCATTCGCAGATGAACATGACGGTCGTGGTCCACTGATGATGCGCGGTTGATCCTGCGCGGGGGGCGGTGCTAGGGTTCGCGTCCTGATGGACACCGGACTCTCCCAGCCGTCTCACGCCACCATCCGCTCGCGGGCCGCACGTCGAGCCGAGGCGCAGCGCGGCGAATGCGCCGCGACGGCGGCGTTGAACGTACTCGGCCAGAAGTGGGTGCTGCGCATCGTTCGCGCCCTGGGGGAGCGAACGCAGCGCTTCTGCGAGCTGCAGGACGCGTTGGGCGGCGCGAACTCGGCGACGCTCAGCCAGCGGCTCAAGCTCCTCGAGGACGAGGGCCTGATCGAGCGACACGCCATCAGTGCGGTCCCGCCCTGGGTCGAGTACTCACTGACCACCAAGGGCAACGACCTGCGCGGGGCGATCGCCGGGATCGACCGCTGGGCGGATCGTTGGGCGGCCCACGGGTGAGCCATCCCGTCGCCGAGGAACGCCCGGCCGTCCATGGGGATGCGCTCAACCTGCTGCGGGCGGCCATCGCAGAGGCGGCCGGACCGGCGGCGGCTGCGCAGCGCGTCGTCGACGTGCTGCACGACCGTTTTCCGGCATACGACTGGGTCGGCATCTACTGGGTCGACGGGAGCGAACTCGTGCTCGGACCATGGACCGGTCCACAGGCGACCGAGCACACCCGTATCCCGATCGGGACCGGGGTATGTGGTGCCGCCGCGGCATCGGGCCGAACGGAGATCGTCGCGGACGTGGACGCCGACCCCCGATACCTCGCCTGCTTCCCGAGCACGAAGAGCGAGATCGTGGTGCCGATCTTCGACGGTGGATCGGTCGTCGGCGAGATCGACGTCGACGGATCCGACCTCCACGCCTTCGACGAGACCGACGCCCGCTTCCTCGAGGAGATCGCCGCGCTCCTCGCACCGCTGCGCCCGAGGACGTAACCGGTCGCGTACCGCATCGTTGAGATGTCCACCGTTCCCGGTCGCTTCGAGCAGGTGTACGGCGAGCACGTGGTCGGCATCTATCGGTTCGTCTACGCGCGCGTCGGCAACCGTCCCGATGCGGAGGACCTGACCGCCCAGGTCTTCGTTCGTGCCGTCGAGCAGCTCGACACGTCTCGCGAGCGCGGGCAGATCGCCGCCTGGCTGTACCGCGTTGCGCAGAACGCGATCGCCGATTACTGGCGCGCGTTCTATCGGCTGCCGGTGGTCGGCGTCGACCACGTGGCGCCCGGATGGGAGCCGGCGGACGACGGGGTGCCGCGCGACACCGTGCCGGACGAGCGAGCCTCGGTCCGCGTGCAGACGCTGCTCGGCGGGCTCCCTGACCGCTACCGTCGCGTGCTGGAGCTGCGATTCCTGCAACGCCTCTCGGTGGCCGAGACAGCGCAGGCGATGGGGATCAGTAACGGCAACGCGAAGGTGCTGCAGTATCGCGCGCTGCGCAAGGCGGCGTTGATCGGAGACGGTGCCGATGGCTGACGATCGCGATCCCGGCGCCGAACGATTCGAGCGCTATCTCGAGGCGCTCCTTGCCGGGGGCCGGCCCTCCCCCGAGGACGTCGCGAGCGGCGACGAGGCGGAGATGGCGCGCCTCGCGGCGGAGATCGCCGGAGCCGTGTCCCGCGAGGATACGAACCCGGATCCCGCGTTCATCGAGCAGCTGCGCCTGCGGATGCGTGCCGCCGACGCCGGCCTCGAGGCGGTGCAGGTTCCTCCGCCGGTACGCCAGCGCATGCCGATCCCGGGACGATCGCGTCGGTGGCGCCTGTCACGACGCCAGCTGCTGCAGGGCGGGATCGGGGCGGCGGCGGGGCTTGCGGCCGGGCTCGTCGGGGTCTCCCTCGCGCCACGGTCGTCCGAGCAGGTCCCGACACTGGGCGGCGACGCCGACCTCGTCACCGGCGATGGGTTCTGGCAGGAGGTCACCCGGCTGTCGGACCTGCCAGTTGGCGCCGCGGCGCGCTTTTCGACGGTGGCATTCGAGGGCTTCGTGGTGAACGACGGTGGCGAGGTGCGCGCCCTGTCGTCGGTCTGCACGCACATGGGCTGCACGCTCCAGTACCGACCAGAGTGGCAGGACCTCCGGTGTCCATGTCACGGGGCGAGCTTCGACTTCAGCGGCAAGCTGGCCAACGGTCGGCGGACGTGGCGCGAGAACCCGTACCGCGGCGACGCGCGCGCGTATCCGATCCAGCTGCCGGACCTCGTTCGGCCGCGGGTCAAGGTCGAGGACGGCGTCATCCTGGTCTGGACCGCCCAGGCCTAGCCGGCCTGGAACGCCACCTCGAACAGGTAGCCGATGAGATACGGGATGGCGACGATCGCCAGGATCACGGCCAGCACGATCCCGGCATAGAGGAAGAGCGTCAGATCCGGTGGCCCGTCGCGCTCCGGCGGGGGCGTCAGCCGTTTCGGCAGACGCGAGGGGCGCCGCGGCCTGCGGTGCTCGTATCGGTTGCTCTTCGAGAGGTCCGGGAGCCGGAAGCGTGTCTCGGGCACGCTACTCATAGACCTCGGGGTTCACCGGCGTCGGCAGGCGGTCGCCACGCAGACCGGCTAGC
>JBHENV010000210.1:0-7537 GCA_046261895.1 Candidatus Limnocylindria bacterium | reverse complement strand
CGCCGTACGATCCGCCGGTTACGCCCATGCGGTCAGGATCGGCAAAGCCGTCGGCGACGAGGGCGTCCAAACCGGTCATGCAGTCGCGCATCGGTCCGTCGCCCCAGTCGGCGACGTTGGCCGTCAGAAAGGCCTGCCCGTAGCCCTGCGACCCGCGCGGATTGCAGACATATACGCTGATCCCGCTCGCCGCCAGCAGTTGCCATTCCCAGTTCAGGGACCAGCCGTACAGAGTGCCCGGTCCGCCGTGAATCTCGAGGACCACCGGCGCCGGGCTGCGCTTCGCGCCGGTCGGAGCCTGGAGGAACCAGCCCTGGATGCGCCGACCATCCACCTCGTGCCAGCGCTCAACCGGCTTGACGAGCGAGACGTCACCCCACGCGTCGCCCATCAGATCGCTGATCCTTCGCAGCTCGACACGACCTGCGCCCAACCGCCCCGCCGGGATGTCACCCATGACCACGTCGGGCGCGTCGGTCCCGCTCGTGCGTACGGCGACAATGCGACTTCCGCCACGCGGCATGATCGTCGCGGACAGTCGGCCCAGAAAGTGCCGATCGTTCGTCAGCCGCTCGATGCGGCCACCATCGATTTCGACCCGCCACAGCTCGAAGCTGCCCTCGACCGGAGCGGCAAAGACGAGCCAGCGCCCGTCAGCCATCCAGTGCAGTCGCGCCTCACCACCACCGAACAGATCGCTGTTCATTGCGGCTGCCGCTTCCAGGTCAGACCCGGCGATGAGGTCCTCAGCGTGCCCGTCGCGCACACGGAATCGCCATACCGATGCCTGGCTCAGCTCGCCAAGCTTCCAATCCCGATAGCCGATGGCCGCTATCCATCGGCCGTCCGGCGACCAGGTCGGTGCGCCCCAGGTCTGCCGCCCGCGACCAGGTGAAAGCTGGCTCACCCGCTTCGTCCCGACGTCGACGAGATGGATGTCGGCCCGCCAGCCCAGGTCGGCGTCGCGGTGGCGGTCCGAGACGAACGCAATCCGCTTGCCATCCGGGGACCAGCGCGGATCCTGGTCGTGGTGGTCGCCGGTCGTGAGCAGCTCGGCGTCGCCGGATGTTGCGTCCACGAGCCACAGGCGCTGGAACTTGTCGTGGATAAAGCCAGTGCCGTTGAACTGATAGGCCAGCGTGTCGATCAGCCGGGTGTCCGACAGCGGCGGGTCCTCGGGGCGACGATCCGGCTTCTTCTCGGGCTCGGTCGAGGTTGCGCCGCTCACCACGCACAGGCGTCGTCCGTCCGGCGACCACGAGATGCCGGAAACGTCCCTCGGCAGATCCGTCAGCGGTCGAGCCTCGCCACCATCGGCGAAGGGAAGGAGCCAGACCTGGGTGCCACCCTCGTCAGGCGCCTCCGCCTTGCCGGGCTTCGCCCCGCCACCGCCGGCTTGAAGCACAGCACCGCGATCCGAGAGGAACGCCAACGTCCGACCATCCGGACTCCAGCGCGGCGTCGTGTCGGACTTGGCGCCGACCGTCAGCTGCCGCGCGGGCGTGGCGGCATCCGCCGGGGCAATCCAGAGCGAGCTGCGGTAGCCGTCCTTGCCCGGCGCAACGGCCTTCACGCAGAACGCAACGAACCGTCCATCCCGCGAGAGGTCGACCTCGGTCGGCACGCGGAGCTCGTAGAGATCCTCGGGGCGCGGGGTGCGGGCAACCATCGGCGGGCTGACTCCTGGACGGGTACGAAGCGGTCAGTCTAACCAACGCTCGCCGGTACTCCGCGGGCATTGCCAATCGTCCCATGGCCCGCGTTCCGCCCGCACCATATCGTCCGGGTACGCGAAGAGGGGAACTTTTCCACGAACACTCTCGCCGTCCACACCGTCAAGGGGCTCTCGGAAGGAATTTCACCGATGTCCACCCGCCTCACACGACGCCCGGCCACAGCGGTCGCGATCGCCCTCTTCGTCACCTCGGCCCTGGTTCTCCCGGTCGCCGCCGCCAACGTCATCACCCAGACCGTCACCGCCGGTGTGCGGAGCGCCAGCGTGGCCGATCTGACCCTCGGCAGTCTCGCCTACCAGCACACGGCGCAGACGAGCAGCGGCACGATGGTCCTCACCGCTGATGACTCCACCGGCTCGAACCTTGGCTGGAACGTCACCATCCTGTCCTCGGCCTTCGAGCACAGCGGCGGCGGCGCGAGCATTCCGGCCGCCAACTTCTCGCTCACTTCGGCAGCGGCGCCGACCCGCAACGCCGGACAGGCCATCGACGCGACGGGCGGGCCGAAGGTGCCGGTCGTCAGCCCTGTCGGCACGTTGGACGGCGCGCGCAAGACGGTGCAGGCGCTCGTCCTGTTCGGAAACGGCAACTACAGCCAGAACCTGGGCGTGAGCTTGTCGATCCCGGGCCAGAGCGCGGCCGGCACCTACACCGGCACGCTGACGACCTCCATCGCCGCGGCCCCATAAGCGGCCATCCGTCCCAGGCCGTAACGGGAGGTCGCCGGACAACGTGCCAGGCGGGCCGCTCGTCCGGCCGTCCGATGGCGCTACCCTGTCCCCGATGCTGAAGGCCATCACTCGTGCGCGAATCATCGGCCTCCTGGTCGTCGTGGCGCTCGGTATGGCAACCGCGGCGCCGGTGCTGGCCGACCATGAGCCACCGCGCCTGGGCCTGACGCCCATCGGCGAGGGTGGCCCGTACTTCGATCGCACCGCCGAACCCGGAGAGGCGATCGAGCTGCAGGTGGAGCTCGCCAACTTCGGGCACGACGCCGTGCTGGCTCGAACCTTCGCCGCTGACGCCTACAGCATCATCAACGGCGGTTTCGGCGCAGAGCTGTTCGGTGAGCCGGCGTCGGACACCACCCGCTGGCTCGAATATGTCACCGAAGAGGTCATGCTGGAGCCCCAGGCCGCCAAGATCATCGACTTCTCCGTCGCGGTCCCGGCCGATACGGCTCCCGGCGAATACATCACCGCCCTCGTCGCGGAGAACGTCGAGCCCTACGTCGGGTCCGAGGGGACCGGCGTGGCTTTGGAGCAGGTCAACCGCACGGTGGTGGCGGTTGCGATCAATGTTCCCGGGCCACGGCGGCCGGCTCTCGAGATCGGCGCCGCTGGGCACAAGGCCGCCGCCGGCTCGTCCTTCGTGACCTTCGAGGTCTTCAATCCCGGCAACGTGCACCTCAAGCCCAGCGGCGAGTTCCTCCTGCGAGAAGCAGGCGGAGCCGAGCTGGCGACGGCGCCGGCCGTCATGGACAGCGTGTATGCGGACAGGGACACACTGTTCGAGGCGCCCCTGACCGCGGCGTTGGAGGCGGGCGACTATTGCGCCGAGCTGTCCCTCACCGATGAGGAGACGGGGGTCACCGACTCTACCGAGTGCCTGCCGTTCACGGTCCAGCCGCCACCTTCCGAGGCCCCGGCACCGGGCGGTGGGTCCACGACGATCCCGGTCATCCAGCCCGCGATCGACGTGGTGACCGGCAACCCGCTGCTGCCCGCGCTGGGCGCGGCCGTGCTCCTGGCCCTCCTGGGCGGCGCTTGGTTCCTCTGGCGCCGGCGCCGCCGTCGCCTCCGTCCGCAGCCGGGCTGAGACGTGCGATCCACGTCACCTGAGAGAGAGCAGATGCTGCGGCGCACCCTTGCCGTCGTCTGCGGGATGGCGACTGCCCTCGCCGCGGGTCCTTTTGGCGGCGCTCGCGGCGCTGAGCGCTTCGACGGCGGACCTTACGTTCGACGAGCTGGTGTATTCGCATGCCCAGCAGGTAAGCACGGGGACCTTGACGCTGACCGCCCGGGACACCGGCACTGCCGGCCTCGGGCTCACGAACGCGGGATGGAACGTGACGCTGCTCACCTCGGAATTCACCTACGGCGGTCCGTACAACGGCGAGCCGATCCCGGCCGCGAATCTCGCGATCGTCACCGCGTATCCGCCGACTCGAGTCTCGGGCCAGGCCATCAGCCCAACCGGGGGACCCCGCACCACGAACGTGACCGGCGCGCTGAACACCGCGCGCAAGACGCTCCAGGCGGACGGCCCGACTGCACTTCTCGCGTATCACGGGATCGGCACCTATTCGCAGCGGACCGACGTCAGCCTCATCGTCCCCGGCCAAGCCAGTGCCCGCACCTACACCGTGACGCTCACGGTGACCATTTCGGCAGGCCCCTAGCTCGACACGCTACCAGTTCGTGGCGGTCGAAGCCTCAATCTCGCCAACGGACGCGAGCCAGCGCTCGGCGTCGATGGCCGCCTTGCAGCCGTCGCCGGCGGCGGTGACCGCCTGGCGGTAGTGATCGTCGTGGACGTCGCCGGCCACGAAGACACCATCGATCCCCGATCCCGTTTCACCCACTACCTCGAGGTAGCCGCCTGCCC
The DNA here is from genome assembly GCA_046261895.1 of Candidatus Limnocylindria bacterium. Taxonomy (GTDB): domain Bacteria; phylum Chloroflexota; class Limnocylindria; order QHBO01; family QHBO01; genus JACDBZ01. The sequence goes on along the minus strand of JBHENV010000210.1, from coordinate 3,194 downwards.
GCACCTTCAGCTGATCGGTGAAAAGGTCCGTGTTGGGCTTGTAGCCGATGGCCACGAACATGCCCTGCACGTCCAGCTCGCTCGACTCGCCGCTGGCTGTGTCCTTGACGGTCAGGGCGTTGACCGTCATCTCGCCCTTCACCTCGGTGACCTCGCGGTTGAACAGGATCTCGATCTTCGGATCTCGCGCGGCGCGGTCCTGCATGATCCTCGAGCCGCGGAAGGCATCTCGCCGAACGAGCATGGTGACCTTGTCGGCAAAGCGAGTCAGGAACGTCGCCTCTTCCAGCGCCGTGTCGCCGCCACCCACCACCGCGACCTCGCGACCTCGGAAGAAGAATCCGTCACACGTGGCGCAGGCGCTGACACCGCGGCCCCGAAAGGCCTCCTCCGAGGGCAGTCCGAGCCACAGCGCCGATGCGCCGGTGGCCACGATCACCGCATCGGCCTGGTGGAGATCAGCGCCGACCCAGATTCGGAAGGGCCGCTCGGTGAAGTCGACCTTTGTCGCATCCCGCTCCACGAGCGTAGCGCCGAAGCGCTCGGCCTGCTCACGGAACTGCTGCATGAGCTCCGGTCCCTGGATCCCGGCCGGAAAGCCGGGAAAGTTCTCGACGTCGGAGGTGATCATCAGCTGACCCATCGGCACGTTGCCGGCGATCACGATCGGCTCCAGGTTGGCGCGCGCTGCATAGATGGCGGCGGTCAGGCCGGCCGGGCCAGATCCGATGATGGCAACCTTCCGATGGCGCGTACTGGTGGTGTCGGAATCCTGACTGGCGGTTGCCGGCGGAACGGTGGCGGTCATCTCTGTCTCAGTGTAGCGCGAGACGCCGCCTCGATCGCCGACGGCGGGCCTCGAACGACCCCCTATCATCGGAGCGTGACCACCACATGACGACCTTCCGGCGGCCATTGAGCCTACGGGCCGATGCGGTGGAGCTGTTGGACGGAGGATGCCTCGAGCCGGCTGAGGTTGAGCGCAATCTCGCCGACCTGGCGCGCCTCAACCGGCTGCCCGGTGGAGTCGGCGCAAGCATGGAAGGTATTCGTTTCCTGCTCGACGGAAAGGCCGCCGGCCGGATCCTCGACGCCGGCACCGGGTGCGGTGACATGCCGATCGCTTTCGCCCGCCGGGGTTGGCAGACGACGGCGCTCGACGCGCACCCGGATGTCGTGCTGGTGGCGCGCCGCGAGACGGCCGCCGTGCCTGGCATCCGGGTGGTGGAGGGCGATGCCCGCACGCTTCCCTTTCCCGACAGAGCCTTCGACGTGAGCCACTGCTCGCTGCTCGCCCATCACCTCGACCCGCACGAAGTCGTGGCGATGCTCCGCGAGATGCGACGCGTCTCGCGCCTCGGCGTGGTGATCAACGACCTTCGCCGCGGTTTGCTGCCCCTGCTCGCGACCGCCGTCAGCGTCGTGGCGTTCGCACGCAGCCGCGTGACGCTTAGCGACGGGCTCGTCTCGGCGCGGCGCGCCTACACCGTCAGCGAGCTCGACCGGATGTTGGATGCGGCCGGCCTCCAGGTGTGTTGGCGATCCCCCGCCTGGATGCCCCGCGTCGTGACGGCCGCCACCCCGATCGCCACGAGATGACCGCCGTCGACGTCCTCGTGGTCGGCGCAGGCCCGGCCGGCTCGGCTCTCGCCGCCGGGCTCGCGCGGGCAGGCGCGTCCGTCATGCTTGTGGAGTCCGGTGCTCACCCACGATCGAAGGCCTGCGCGGAGTACGCCAGCCCGCGGATCGCGGAGGAGCTGCTGCGCATCGGGCTCGCGGGCGAATGGACCGAGGCGGCGCTGCCGCTGAACGGGATGGACCTGTACGCCGGCGGTCGCTCGCTGCCGATCCGCTACGCCGACCGCGACGGCGCGCGGCATGCGTGGGGCGTCGACCGCCGCTGCTTCGACGCCAGCCTTGCCGACCACGCCGCTGGCCGCGGCGCCGTGCTGCGAGAGCGGACGCGACTCGTCGGGCTCCTCGAGGACGGCGGGCGGGTCAGCGGCGGCAGCGTGCTCGATGGTCGCACCGGCCGCGTGGAGTCGATCGCCGCGCGCTGGACCGTCGGCGCGGACGGAGCGCGCTCAAGCGTGAGCCGTCTCCTCGGCATGGATCGGCCGGTGCGCTTTCCGCGCAGGCTCGGCCTCGTGGCTCACCACAGCGGCGTGGCGGGGCTGACGGACCATGGCGAGATGCATGTCGGCCGCGGCTACTACGTGGGGCTGGCACCCACCCCCGGCGGGGAGCTCAACGTCGGCATGGCCCTTCCGATGGACGATGCCCATCGCTCCGCGCGCGGCAGATTCGAGGCCGCGATCGCCGGGATCCCGACCGTCGCTCGACACCTCGCCGCCAGCAAGCGGCTGACGCCGATTCGCGGATCCGCACCGATCGGGCACCGCGTCGCCGATCCGGCCGGTGACGGCTGGCTGCTGGTGGGCGATGCGGCCGGCTTCGTGGATCCATTCACCGGCGAGGGCATCCACCGTGCCCTCCGCTCCGCGCGCGCCGCGGCCGAGGCGATCCTCGCGGGAGGTGACGTTCCCGGCGTATACCGCGCCGAGCGCCGACGCGCGTTCGCGGCCAAGTCCGCGCTCAGCTGGATCGTCCAGGGGTTCCTCGCGGCACCGCCGTTGCTCGAGCATGCCGTCGCTCGACTTGCCACACGCCCGGGGGCGGCGCTGCGACTCGGCTCGGCGTTGGGCGACTGCCGGCCGGCCACCGATGCGCTGTCACCCGGCGCCCTGCTCGAGGTGCTTGCACCGTGAGGAACGAGCTGCACATCGTCATTCATGCCCCGTGGGAGCGCATCTTCCCGCTCGCGGCCGAGATCGAGCGATGGCCGCAGATCCTCCCCCACTACCGGTACGTCAGGCGGATCCCGGATACCGGTGGTGAACGTCGATTCGCCATGGGCGCCCGACGTGGACCGATTCCGGTGGCATGGGAGGCGATCCAGCGACCGAAGCCCGAGACACGCACGATCGAGTTCATGCACACCGGCGGCGTGACGAAGGGCATGTGGGTCGCGTGGCGATTCGAGCCGCTCGAGGGCGATACCGACGTCAGCATCGAGCACCGCCTGGACCTGCGATGGCCACTCATCGGCGGCTTTGCCGCGCAGCATGTCATCGGGCCGCAGTTCATCGAGGCGATCGCCGGCCGAACGCTGCGGCGCATTCGCCAGCTGGCGG